>NZ_CP069127.1:5332500-5515000 GCF_016811915.1 Brevibacillus choshinensis
CCTTACATAAATAAGCATTCCCGGTACCCATAATAGATGGTGTTGTTCATTTCGAAAGGAGACGCTTTCCGGATGTGTTCTCACCAATCTTTTGAGGTATGGTCTTATATGGTCAAAAAGGGGCAATGAATGCCATGGGGCAAATGTATCAAAAAGTACAGACTCACGAACCGATTGCTGTCTATTGTTAAACTCTTTTCTAAATCGGATAGAAAGAAAAAGCCAATCGCTTCTTAGGAAGGATTGGCTTTTTTGTCAACAGGCAACTCTTTGTTACAGAGCCGTCCAGCCTCCATCAATCACGAGTTCTGCCCCGGTCATGAAGCGCGATTCGTCGGACGCCAGGTAAAGAGCACCGTAGGCGATATCCTCCGGTTCACCAAAGTACGGCAGCTGAGTGTACGTCTGATAATACGGAATCGCTCCTCCCTCCTCCATGGAAGGCAACGTCATCGGTGTGACAACGATACCCGGATGCAAGGAATTGACACGGATTCTGTCTTTGCCGTACTCGACCGCGGCCGATTTGGACAGCACGCGCAGCGCACCTTTGGCAGCCGTATAAGGACTCGTCCCCGCCATACCGACGATGCCCCCGATCGATGAAATGTTGATAATGGACCCTCCACCCACTTTTTGCATTTCTGGAATGACGTACTTCATCCCGATCACGCATCCGTTCAGGTTGATGTCCATGATTTTATTCCACTCGGCCATCTCCATGTTGGCAATCGTCTTTGGCGAAGCGACACCCGCATTATTCACCAAGACGTCTACCTTTCCGTATTGGCGTACCGCCTCTGCAATCACAGACTTCCATTCCTCTTCCGATGTCACATCATGCTTCAAGGCAACAGCATCGCCGCCATCTGCCCGTATTTCCCGCACCATTTGATTCAGGGACTCCACCTGAACATCGGTAGCGATCACCTTTGCTCCTTCTTTCGCAAAAAGCTTTGCTTCAGATGCTCCCATCCCCATTGCCGCACCGGTAATGATGGCAACCTTCCCAGCTAAACGACCCATGATCGACCAATCCCTTCTCCTAGGATGATATTGCATGCAACCGCATGTATCGAAAACGAACTGACAGGAAAGAAATGATACAACACGTTGTTTTATAGACGTGGTGTTGTTAAAATAATTATACCTCTCCCCCCAATACGGGCAACCAACACAACGGGCCAATCCGTTGCTTTATCGTCAAAACGCAGCTGCTTGTCGTCAAAACGAGAGAAGTAATACAAGGAGATCAAAAATGTCGAAAAAAGATCAAAAGCTGGATCCGCGCGTCGTTCGAACTCGCCTCTTGCTGCGAGACGCCCTCGTGGAATTGATCCATGAGCACGGCTATGAGCCGATTACGGTTCAAGACATCACCAAGAGAGCCACTCTCAATCGAGCTACCTTCTATTTGCATTATCGCGACAAACTCGACCTGCTCTATCAAAGCTCCGATGAAATCATCCAGGAGCTGGTGGCGAGCATGAACCTGGCATTCGCCGAGAAGGACACGTTTGATTGGCAAAGCGACCAGCCCCACGAGAATTTCGTCCATTTGTTTGAGCACATTTCGCAAAACGGCAAGCTGTACAAAGTCTTTTTGACAGAAAAAAACATGCCGCACTTCACATCTCGCTTGATGGAAGTCCTGATCAATTTCATCGCCACAGGCATCAACAATGTCCAACCGGACGACGATCGGCTGACCGTGCCCAGGGAATTTGCCGTTCGGTATTTCGCCGCTGCCTTCCTCGGAGTGATTGTCTGGTGGCTGGAAAACGATATGCCTTACACCTCCAGGTACATGGCCACTCAGCTGATGCGCGTCGCCATCAAAGGCCCTTACCTCGACAATCCCTTCCTCAAATAACCTTTCCGGACGCAAAAAAACAGGAGGCTCCTCTACACCGAGGCAACCTCCTGTTTTGCTGTCAGCTTTCTCTTTAGCTCTTCTACCGATCGGGGAATTCCCCCCAGCTCGCCTTTCAGCGAATCCGGCAGCACTTCCCATACCTCCGCAAGCAACGGCATGCCCAGATGCAGACTCTCCAGCATCTCGCGCTGCGCCAGCGCCTCCTGCGGTTCTCCCGCGAAGATCAGACGCCCCCCATCCATCACGCAGATCCATTCCGCCCACTCAAACGCGATATCCATATCGTGCGTGGCCATCAGGACCGTCGTTCCCCTCTGATGGATCTGATCCAGCTCTCGAAGCAGATTTTTCACCTGATAACGGTCCAGGTACGCGGTCGGTTCATCGAGCAGGAGCAGCTCCGGCTCCAGTACCATCACACCCGCGATCGCGAGGCGTCTTTTTTGACCCAGACTCAGGTGATGAATGGGGACTTCCGCTAGCTCCGTCATGCCGAACGCCTCGAGGATGTCTCGCACCTTTTCCCGGATGACTTCCGGTGGCAGCTTGCGATTGAAGAGGCCGTAGGAAATGTCTTCTGAGACGGTGCTTGCGATCAACTGATGCTCCGGGTCCTGAAAAACCAATCCTACCTTTTGCGTCATTTCCTGCAAAAAGGAGCGCTTGTAGACGTACGGAGCTCCCCTCCACAGGACCTGTCCCCGGCTCGGCTGGAGAAGTCCGTTTGCGTGCAGAAACAGCGTCGACTTGCCGCAGCCGTTGCGACCGAGCAAGACGCATTTCTTGCCTTCAGGGATCCCCAGACTCACTCCATTCAGCACGGACTTCTGACCGCCCGGATAGGTGTATTGCAGATTTGAAAATTCCAGCAGTGTCAAAACCGCCAACCTCCTATCAGGCTCTCTAGCAGAACCAATATGATGCAGCCGAGCACAGACTCCCACTCGTATCGCGGGGAGCGAGCGTGAACGCGAAGACTTTGCACATGAAAGCTGTCTCCGTGCCCTCTGGCCGCGATGCCCATGGAAAGCGACTCGTATTTGCGCATCGCCCGGACAAACAATTGGCTCGCCACCATACTGACGTCGCGCAATAGTGCACGGAAGCCCTGATGTCCTCCACGCGAGCGCTGCGCCATCCAAAGCTGATAGGATGTGTCGAGCAGCACGAAAATAAAGCGGTACATGATCATCAACAGATCGGTGATGATCTGTGGCAATCCCATCCTGCGAAAGACCTGCAGGATCTCAGCAAACGGAACCGTAAACAACAGAAACGAGAAGCAGGATAAACTCCCGATGACCCGAAAAAACAATTCCAGCGCCCGGGCAACGGACGCAGGCGCCACGAAAAGGACATACGCCCCCACATCCCATGCGATCAGGGCATCGGCTGGAATCGCCCCCGACCCGCTGCGGGCCAGTTCAAACAGCAGCGCGGGCAATCCCGCTATAAAAAAAGAAAGCGGGAGCACAAGAAAGAGCAGATGGTTCCGGAGCGGGATGCGGGCATATCGAACCACCCACACCCCCATCCACAGAAACACGAGCAGCTGTACAAACGAATGTCCAGTCAACACCAGCAAAAGCAGCGCACCGCCGAATGACAGCTTGTGAGCAGGCGGCAGGTGCCTCAGGTGGTTTTGGTAGGATAGAGAATCGAGCTGCTGCCAGTTCATTTCTTCGCTTTATCCGTACGGCCCTTGTAGACCCCTACTGCATAGCCGACAACACCCGCGCCAAGCGCAGCCTGAACAGCAAACAGGAGACTCTCCGTCTCGCCTCCTGGCGGCTCAATAAACGGCTGGAACCACGGCTCATAGGAAGGCGCAATCTCTTTGATCGCCTCTTCTGCCGCACCATCCGCTCCACCAAACTCGGAATCCTTGATGAACAACAGCGGCATAGCCGCCAGAACCACGACTCCCAGCAGTAACAGCCAGTTCATTCCTTTTTTCACAGCGATTCCTCCCGTTTCAGCAAGCGCAGCTGCGCCAATTCATTCGCATTATAGGCTTGCAGCCAGTTCCATACGAGTACGGTCAACAGCCCTTCGCTGATGGCAAGCGGCACCTGTGTGATGGCAAATATCCCGGCAAATTTGGCAAAGGAAGCGAGAACGCCACCGCTGGCAGCGGGGAATGCCAATGCCAGCTGAAGCGATGTCACGACATAGGTAGCCAAATCCGCCAGTGCTGCTGCTGCGAAAACGGCCAGACGCTGCTTGCCGCTCTTTGCGATCAGACGATAGACTGCATATGCGACCATCGGGCCCACGACTGCCATCGACACGGCATTCGCCCCCAGCGTGGTCAAGCCGCCATGTGCCAGCAATAACGCTTGGAACAGCAAAACCATACTGCCGAGCACCGACATCGCGAGCGGTCCGAACATGATCGCTCCGAGTCCTGTACCCGTCGGGTGAGAGCTGCTGCCTGTCACTGAAGGGATTTTCAATGCGGAAAGGACGAAAGCGAACGCTCCCGATACACCCAAGAGCAGCTTCATTTGCGGATGCTCTTTGACGATTTTATTGATCGAGCGGACACCCAAAATAAAAAACGGCAGGAAGACTGCCCACCAAAACAAGGCCCACGAGAGCGGCAAATATCCTTCCATAATATGCATGGCGTGTCCTGTCTGCGGTTCATTCAGCATGAAATAGAGGACAAAACCCGCAACCAGCAAACAGCTGGACACTAATCTCGAGCGATTCATGACCATACCTCCCCATTTTTTCATCCAAACAAAAAAATCCCATCCCCAAATTGGATGAGATCTGCGTACACAAAACAATAGACTGCGATTCAGCCATATTGCCTCGTATCCACCTCTCCTTTCCGCGAAGGTTCCCAGGTGTGGCTGATAGGTAGGTCTCCTGGCTTCCAGATCTGCGCGCTCTCTGTCCTTCCCCATACATCTATGAGTGGATTGCTATCAAAGAGAACTCCCTGGTTACAGTGGCGGGACCGCTCGGGACTTTCACCCGATTCCCTGTTACCCCGTATGCGTCTTACACATCATACAGGCACCTAATGCCAACAATATGTCATTCTCGGACATTCCTGATTGTCCATCAACATTATACTTCAACAGGCAGAAAAAGAGAACAATTGGAAAGAAACAAAAAAGCCGATGACCCCCGCGGGAATCATCGGCTCGGTATTCCACCTGCCATGGCTGTTATTTCGCGTCTACACCCACTACTTCGCCGATGTGCGAAAAACCGTCTCGCTCCATCAATTTCAGCAGCTTCTTATTGATTTGCTTCACGATTCCCGGCCCTTGATAAATCATGCCGGAGTACACCTGAACGAGACTCGCGCCTGCACGGATCTTCTCATAGGCATCTTCTCCCGTGAAAATACCGCCCACGCCTACGATCGGTACTTTGTCTCCCACTTCCTGATAAATCTGCTTCACCCAAGCCGTGGAACGCTCTGTCAGCGGTCTGCCGCTGAGGCCGCCAGCTTCGTCTGCTTTCGGATGGCCCTCGACAGCTTCGCGGGACAAGGTCGTGTTCGTGGCGATGATGCCGGAGATGCCTTCCTCCACGGCTGCGTGAACCACGTCGTGCATCTGCTCGTCCGACATGTCTGGCGCCACCTTCAGGAGAATCGGCTTTTTCTTGACACCGCGCATTTCCATTTCCGCCGCTTTTTCCCGCACGGCGCGAATGAGTACGCGCAGGCTCTCCGTTTCCTGCAAATCACGCAAGTTCGGAGTATTCGGCGAGCTGATGTTGATGACAAAGTAATGGCCGTACGCGTACAGCATGTCCAGGCATTTGCTGTAATCGCTGGGAGCTTCCTCATTCGGCGTGACCTTGTTCTTCCCGATGTTAATGCCGATCGGCACGTCGGAATACGCAAAGTCCACCAGATGCTGGGAAGCCAGATACGCTCCGAGGTTGTTAAAGCCCATCCGGTTAATCACCGCCTGATGCTCGGCCAAGCGAAACAGTCTCGGCTTGGGATTTCCCGGCTGTCCTTGCGGCGTCAGGGTTCCCACTTCTACAAAACCAAATCCAAGTGCACCAAGCGCGTGATACACTTCTGCATTTTTGTCAAAACCTGCTGCCAAGCCGACCGGATTCGGGAACTTGAGGCCCCACAGCTTCGTCTCCAGGCGCTCGTCACGCAGTTGGTAGATCATTTTCAATAAAGATTTGCCCGGAGCGGAATCCTCTACCAGCTTCAGGGCGTGAATCGTCTTTTCATGAATTTCTTCAGGGTCCTGCTGAAACAGATACTTGCGTATAAGCTGATACATCTTGGCTGCACTCCTCACTCCGTTTTACCTCATAGTAGAATACCATATTTTCAGAGGGCGGGTAACCTTTATCCTTGATACATATTTCCAAGTGGGCAGGCAAATCCTAGCAGTACCGCCAATATGGAGGTGACGATGCACCTAAATGAAAGTGGACGGGAAAATCGGAATTAGTCAGGCGATCATGACGATGATGCTGACGGTGGGCATCACCAACCACGTCAATGTCATTCCCCTGTTGCTCAGCTCCGCCAAACGCGATGCATGGCTGAGTGTCCTGCTAGCCTCCATTCCGTTTATTGTGTGGGCCTGCATTCTCTCATTCATCAACAACCGTCTTCACCAGCAATCCTTACATCAATGGCTACGGCGTACGAGTGGAAAATTTGTCAGCTACCTCATCCTCATTCCGCTCCTGATCTCTATATATGGGATGGCACTCGTACATCTAATCGATACACAAACATGGACAACTGTGAACTACCTGCCACGAACCCCAGAGTGGTTTACGGCTCTCGTGTTGATGGGCATCTGCATCATCGCTGCCTTCGGAGGAATTGCCCCGCTAGGGATTACGGCAGCACTCCTGCTTCCCATCGTAGCGATACTGGGTTTCTTTGTCGCTTTTGGAAACGTGCCCAAAAAAGATTACAGCCTTTTGCTCCCTGTCTTTCAGCATGGCATTGCCCCCATTTGGGAAGGAATGATTTATGCTGGCGGAGGCTTCTGCGAATTGGTGCTCCTTTTATTGCTTCAGCATCATGTGAGGAAACCGCTAAGACTCGTTCATTACCTCGCGATGATCGCTATCGTGATTATTCTTACGTTGAGTCCGCTCACCGGAGCCATCGCCGAGTTCGGTCCGATTGAATCCTCGAGGCAGCGCTTCCCCGCTTTTGAACAATGGCGCCTGCTATCGATTGGAAAAGATATCGAGAACATGGAGTTTTTTGCGATTTTCCAGTGGCTGTCCGGCTCATTCGTCCGCATCTCACTCTGCTTGCTGCTGCTGACAGAGATTCTGGAGGTGCATACACCAAAGTCTCGCTCCGTTGTGCTTTTCGTCTTGGGAATCAGCATGATTGTCATTACCAGCCTCCCTTTCAGCGACATGCAATTCGTCGGGTTTTTAACCCATTTGTACTATCCGCTCTATATGTTCATCACTATTCTTCTTACGCTCGCAATCGCCGGCATCGCCTTGTGGAATCGCAAAAGAGAGGGGAATGCTGAACATGACGCGTGAGGAGCAACTTCAGAGACTGTTTTCTCACTGTGGCGATGTTGTTTTGATGCGCTTTGTTACAAAAGAGGATCAACCCATGCTCCTCGTGTACTGCCAGGGACTCGTCGACCTTCGGCATTTGCAAGAGGTTGTGATTCCGCAGCTCGACAGCCGCTTGTCCGAAGGTGACCTTCGAGCGCTCCCGATTTCCTTCCTTTTGGACGATGAGGATCAGTGGGTCGATCGATTGTTTGCCGGGGATTTACTGTTGTTTCTGGGAGAAGGCCCGCCATTCGCCTGGGACATATCCAGTCGACCCCAGCGCACGCCCGAAGAAGCCAATACGGAAGTATCCATTAAAGGTCCTCGCGATGGATTTATCGAGGACCTCTCTTCGAATATCGCGCTCATCCGAAAACGGATGCGTACGCTCTCACTCGCCTGTGAGCCTTTTACGATCGGCACTCGCTCCCGTACCAAGGTCGCTCTTCTCTACATGCGCGACGGAACGCCTCCTGACATCGTCGACACCATCCGCGAGCGTCTGCTCAGCTGCAGTGAAAAAAAGATCATCAACAGTGCCATTTTGGAGCAAAAGCTCAGCGATCAGAGCTACTCCCTTTTTCCCCTTGTCGATTATAGTGGAAGACCGGATTTTACCGTCTTTATGCTCATGCAAGGGAAAGCCGTGGTCATCGTTGACGGGTCACCGGTAGCGATCATCGCTCCTATCACACTGCTGGAGCTGATCAAGTCCCCCGAGGACGACCAATACCCCGTTGGCTATGTGTGGCTGGAACGCATCCTCCGTCTCGGGGGCATCTGGATCTCCGTTTTTTTGCCTGGCTTCTGGATCGCCCTGTCCGCTTACAACATCGAGGAGTTTCCATTTCAGCTGCTGGCGACGATTACCCAAGGGCGAAAAGGCCTCCCCTTCTCCGCCCCCATGGAATTGTTCGGTGTGTTGTTCATCTTCGAGTTTTTGCGGGAGGCCGGTGCCAGACTGCCAAAGACTGTCGGACAGACCCTGGCCCTCGTCGGTGCACTGATCATCGGGGATGCCTCGATCCGCGCCGGGTTTACCTCTCCCTCGATGCTCTTCATTGGATCGCTCACAGTCGTTGCATCCTTTACACTGATCAACCAGTCATTGAGCGGTGCTGTTACCGTTGCCCGTTTTTTTGTATTTTTGCTATCCGCCATCGTCGGGACTTACGGCTTTGTCGTCAGCATCATCGTGATCATTTACTACCTGTCTACGCTGACTTCGATTGGCAGACCCTATTTGCTGCTGAACTCTTCGTCCAACATTCTCTCTACGCTGTTTCTCGCTTTGTTCCGCCCGCTCATCAGCATCTTTCAGCAGAGCTCCAAAAAAGGAAGGGATGCCAATTGAGACGCAAACGGATCGCCAATGTCCTGCTCATTTGCTCGCTCACCCTGCTGAGCGGTTGCTGGGATCAGAAATCCATCCAAGATATGATTTACTTGTCTGCCATCGGAGTCGATTACGTCGATAATGAATACGTCATTTACGCCCAATCATCCGATCTCGCCAGCGTAGCCAAGCAGGAGGGTCCGTCGAACGGAGTTTCCCCTCCTGCTGTGGTCTCCATTGGCCGAGGAGAAACGCTGCAAAACGCCTTGGATAATTTGCAAAAAAACTCTCAGGTTCCGCTGTTCTCCGGCTTCGTATCTTCCATCATCTACCACGAACGGCTTTTGAAAAAAGACATCTTGCCTACATACGATATTTTGAATCGGTACGGGCTCTTGCGCTATACAAAATGGGTGTTCGGAACACGGGAACCTCTCGAGAACATATTGAGCAATCACGCTTTGACAGGCTTCTCGCCGTTAATCTCGCTGCTGCATCAGCCAGAAGAAGTCTATAAACAGCGTTCTTTTATCGAGCCCATTCAGTACTACAAATTCATCGAGCGCTTCTGGGAGCCCAGCAACACAGTCGTCTTGCCGAACATCACGATTTACGAAAAGTCCTGGAAGGAAAATAACAAATTTGTCTCCCGGCTCTCGGTAGATGGGATCCACGCCATTCACCGAGGGCAGTGGGAAGGCTTTTTCTCCAACCCGGATCTGCTCGGCCTGCGCTGGATGAATCCGCATACCGAATTCGCAGGTATCATCATTCGTGTGAATGGCAAGCCCAAAGCAACGCTACGCATTAAAAATGTGAGCCTCGATGTTCGCCCTGTTCACACGGGCGTGAAGCCCACCTTTCATGTGCATGTCCACCTGAAAGCTTTTGTTCGGGAAGTAATGGGGAAAGTCTCCTCCGAGGAGATCAGGCAGATTGCGGAAAAAGAGGTGATCGAACAGATACGGGGGACTTTTTCGAAAGGAGTCCAACGCGGAGTTGACCTGTTCAGCTTTGAAGAAGCGATGTACAAAAAGGATGTGACTGCGTGGAAGCAGTTTGCAAAAAACCGCTCGAACAAAATCACCGCAGATGCTCTGGAAGGTATCACCGTTCATCTTTATTTAAGCGATTCAGGTAAGATGAAACAAAACTGGTACAACTATCCTGATGACCTTCTTCCAAAATGAATATCCACGTAAAAACAGCCCGCCCTCGTTCGACAAGGGCAGGCTGTTGGTTTGTTTATATGGGTTCGCTTAGTTTTTCACCAAGAGTACGTCTTCTACGGAAGCATAAGGCAGGTTGTGAGCGTCCGCAACTGCTTTGTAGCTTACTTTGCCGTCGATTACGTTTACGCCTTTTGCCAGCGCTTTGTTGTCGCGAATCGCTTGCGCATAGCCTTTGTTTGCCAGTTGAACAGCGTACGGTACAGTCACGTTGGTCAGAGCCAGCGTGGAAGTACGAGCGACAGCTCCCGGCATGTTTGCTACAGCGTAGTGGATCACGCCATGTTTTTCATACGTAGGGTTGTCGTGAGTAGTGATGCGGTCTACCGTCTCGATCGAGCCGCCTTGGTCGATCGCTACGTCTACGATCACGGAGCCTGGCGCCATTTCTTTTACCATGTCCTCTGTTACGAGACGAGGAGCACGAGCGCCTGGGATCAGCACAGCACCTACGAGCAGGTCCGCTTTCTTCACTGCATTTGCGATGTTGAAGGAGTTGGAGATCAGCGTTTGCACGCGACCTTGGAACAGGTCATCCAACTGGCGCAGACGATCTGCGTTTACATCGAGGATCGTTACGTTTGCACCGAGACCGAGCGCCATTTTCGCTGCGTTTGTACCTACGATACCGCCGCCGATTACGACAACTTCGCCTTTCGGAACGCCAGGTACGCCACCGAGCAGAACGCCTTTTCCGCCGTATTGCTTTTCGAGGAATTGGGCACCGATTTGCACGGACATGCGGCCCGCAACTTCAGACATTGGCATCAGCAGCGGCAGTGCGCCATTGTCGAGCTGGATCGTTTCATATGCGATGGCTACTACTTTTTTCTCCATCAGAGCGCGAGTGAGCTCAGGCTCTGGAGCCAGGTGCAGGTAAGTAAAGAGAATCTGACCTTCACGGAAATAGCCGTACTCGGAAGGAAGCGGTTCCTTCACTTTCATGACCATGTCTGCAGCCCAAGCCTCTGCTGCACTGTCTACGATTTTTGCGCCTTGTGCCGCATAGTCCTCATTGGTAAAGTTGCTGCCTTTTCCAGCATTGTTTTCTACAACGACGCTGTGACCGTTCTGTACGAGAGCTGCCACGCCTGCAGGAGTGATGGCAACGCGGTTTTCGTTATTTTTAATTTCTTTTGGAATCCCAACGATCATGATAGGTAGTCCTCCTCGGAAACGCCGATTGATTAAGATTGGTATCATTGTACAGCGTTTTTTGCATGCGTTTCCTTGGGGATTCCTTTAATCTTGCCGTCCTCTTGTTTGTGAAAATCCACAAACGAACTATTGTTCGCTGTTTAACTTGGCCATTTTGAGCTCCAGATAAAGTGCGGCACGCTGGTTCATGTTCTCCAGATCGACCCGCATGATCTCTTCGATCCTTCGCAGCCGGTAGCTGAGCGTATTGATGTGAACGTGAAGCCGTTGCGCGGTTACATTGACCTTTCCCGCCGCGTCGAGGAACGTCTCCAGCGTCTCCAGCATGGCCGTCTGATTGTCGCGGTCGTACTGCCTCAGCTTTTCGATTCGCTCGTTGCGGTAGCCTTGCTCCTCTTCCCACTGCTTGACCTGGAGCAGGTAGCGGTAGATTCCCAGCTCGTGATATCCGTGGATACCCTCCGTTTCCCGCGGAAACAGCTTTTTGACCTTTACCGCATGGAGAGCCTCCCTGTAGCTTTTCACAATATCGGTGTACGTCTTGTACCCGACCCCGTAGCCTGCGGTAACCTGTCCTTCACTTACGTGCGTCTCCAGCTTTTCCAGCGAATCAGCAAGAAAATGCTCGACTTTCCGCAGCAAGACATCGCTTGAATCTTTTTTGGACTCCATCAGTCCGATCAACAGGATGATTTGTGAGCCATCCACCACCCAGGACAGCTTGTCGCGCATCAGCAAGGGATACAGATACTGGTCCAGCCTCGCCCCCGGCGCCTCGACGATGCAAATCAGATAGGACGCGGGGAGCTGCATCTGCAAGCTGTCAGCTTTTTGCCGGATCGCCGTCTCGCTGTTGTGGTTGCCGAGCAACAGCTCCCACAGAAACTCTTTGCGGCGCTGCTCCTCTGCCTTTCGCTTGCCCTGCCGCTGCATGAGCCTGGCGACAGCCGCACGAGCTGCCTGCTTCAGGATCTCGTCATCGTCTGCTGAGATCGGACGGTTTACCTCCTGCGCCCAGATGTAGCCGAGCACATCTGCGCCCCGCCTGATCGCGATCGCCACCCTCTTGCCCAGCCCGATTTCGTCCTTTGCCGGTACATGGACAGGATCATCCTGCGTCAGAAGCGCCTGAAATACACCGTCCTTCCACAAGCGTGTCAGCACTTTTTCCGGCACTCTCCGCCCCATGATCGTAGACCATCGTGCCTGATCCGTGCTCTCTCCATGCGAGCTGTACGCAATCAATTTATGGTCAGCATCTTCGATCGTGATGGGATTTTGCAGGAGCTCACCTATCACATCGGCCAGTTCATCGATATCCGCATGCTGGTACTGCTGAAAAAAATTCGGTTGTAGAGACAAGAGTCCCACCTCAAATACGATAGATGATAGCGAGGGGCATACGAGCCTCTCATGCCTTTTAATTCGAATTCACACAAAGAAACCTGACTCTCTGCGGCGTACGGTTATGC
The DNA here is from genome assembly GCF_016811915.1 of Brevibacillus choshinensis. Taxonomy (NCBI): domain Bacteria; kingdom Bacillati; phylum Bacillota; class Bacilli; order Caryophanales; family Paenibacillaceae; genus Brevibacillus; species Brevibacillus choshinensis. The sequence goes on from NZ_CP069127.1 coordinate 5,345,110, forward strand.
CAGTTGTGAGGCGTGGAAGAGTCCATGTGAATGCTGTCGCCCGGGTAGAGATCATGCTCCTCGTCTCCCAGCAATAAAGTAAGGACACCTTCCAGCACATACACAAACTCCTGTCCTTTGTGCGCGAACGGTGCACCTTTTTCATCATATGGCAAAAGCGTAACCAGCTTCGGCTCCATAGCGGAATGGGCCAGATCGCCCGACAAGTCTTCGTAGATAAACGGAGACAAATGGGAACGGGTTGGCTCATTACTCCCTCGGCGCAGCGTCGTTTTGGGCTGAGCAGGCTCATCCGCGAAGAAGTAGCTGGGACTTACCTCTAGCGCCTCCGAAATTTTCTTCAGCGACTCCAGCGTGATCGATGATTTTCCTCGTTCCACCTGAGACAAAAAGCTTATGGATAGTTCCGTTTTTTCAGATATCTGCTTGAGTGTCTTTTTTTTGCCGACACGCAAGGCCTTGATGAGTTTTCCCAAGTTTGTGTCCATCAGCAATACCTCGAAATAGCAGGATAGCTCTATCATACCCTTTGGCAGTCAAAGGTGCAAAGCATTCGCCCACCTCCTCTTGATGGAGGAGAAGGCTGTCATCAGACTCGACATTTTTAACTATTGCTACAATTTAGATTCCATTTTATAATCTGTACTAATCACCTACGATCTTTCATCTCGCTTTTATTATCCCTTAAAATTGAAGTAACACTTCAATCAAATCATGTAAGGTCCTTGATCTGGAAAGGAAGTGACCCACCTCTACACGCACCTCATGAAGCAGCCGTCGATCTACATTCTCAAAGGAGGAAACCTTGTACGATGAACCCAAACCCAACGGTAGTTTCCAAACAGGTACAATCAAAAGCGCTGGTTGCCAGCTTGATCGGCAGTTCCATTGAATGGTTTGACTTTTTCCTATACGGAACGATGGCTTCCCTCGTCTTTAACAAGCTCTTCTTTCCATCTACCGACCCGACCGTAGGCTTACTGCTCTCCTATCTTTCATTTGGGTTGCCTTTCTTTATCCGTCCTCTGGGCGGTGTGATCTTTAGCCACATCGGCGATAAGATCGGACGAAAAAAGACGCTCGTGCTGACCTTGTCCCTCATGGGTGGCGCCACTGTATTGATCGGGCTTTTGCCTGACTACGGCACCATCGGGGTATGGGCCCCCATCCTGCTCGTCCTGATGCGGCTGATTCAAGGTCTGGGGATCGGCGGAGAGTGGGGAGGCGCTCTCCTTCTTGCAGTCGAATACTCCGACAAGGGCAAACGCGGTTTCTTTGGCAGCATTCCCCAAATGGGCGTTACCATCGGGATGCTCCTGGGTACCCTGGCGATTTCTCTCATGAGCGCGCTCCCCGACGATCAATTCATGTCATGGGGCTGGAGAATTCCTTTCCTCTTGAGTGCGGCACTTGTTTTTATCGGTCTGTGGATTCGCAATGGCATCAATGAAACACCTGCCTTCCAGGCTGCAAAAGAAAGCGGCAACATCGCCAGCGTTCCGATCGTGGACACGTTCCGTTACCATTGGAAATCGGTACTGATTGCCGTTGGCGCCAAGTTCGTGGAAACAGGGCCGTTTTACATCTTTTCGACCTTTATCATTGCGTACGCCACCAAGTATTTGGAGTACGACCGCGTGACTGCTCTGAATGCGGTGACCATCGCCACACTGATCACTACCATCATGATCCCGTACATGGGCAAGCTCTCCGACAAGATCGGACGCAAACCGTTGTACATCGGCGGCACGATCGCCATCATCCTGTTTGCTTTCCCTTACTTCTATCTGCTGTCTCTGAAATCGGCCCTGTGGCTGACGGTTGCTACCGTAATCGGCCTTGGCATCCTTTGGGCACCTGTCACTGCCGTATTGGGCACGATGTTTTCAGAGATATTCAGTACAAACGTACGCTACACGGGCGTCACAGTCGGCTACCAGCTGGGGGCTGCGCTCGCAGGCGGTACGGCGCCTTTGATCGCGACTGCCTTACTTGGCGCCTTTCACTCTTGGATTCCGGTCGCCCTGTATATTGTGCTAACAGGAGTCATTTCCCTGATCGCCATCTCTGCGACCAAGGAAACCAAAGACTTGAATCTGGAGGAATCATAACGCCAGAAAAACAGAAAGGAAGGATCACATGCTAGTTTTGAACCGGGAGGAAATCCAACGTATCTATACCATGAGAGATTGCTTGCGCGATGTAGAGCAAGTATTCCGTGATCATATGGAAGGACATGTGGTGACACCCGTTCGTACAGCCATTGATCATCCGAAATACGGAGCGACCAGCTTGTACATGCCTTCGTATCTGGAATCCGACGATTACGTAGCGGTGAAGATCATCAGCATTTTCCCTGAAAACCATACCCACGGAATCAAGGCCCTCCAGAGTGTCATTCTTTTGACGGAGGCCAAAACTGGCCAGCACGTCGCGATGATGGATGCCAGTCTGCTGACGATCATGCGCACAGGGGCAAGCTCCGGAGTCGCGACGAAATATCTGGCCAAGGAAGATGCGGCTTGCTGCGCAGTGCTCGGCTGCGGTGCCCAGTCACTGGGGCAAATTCAGGCCGTAATGGAAGTTCGCGACCTGACGCAGATCATCCTGTACAATCGCACGCGGGCAAGGGCGGAGGAACTAAAGGAAACCCTTCTTGCGCAATACCCTGATTGGCGCGGAGAGATTCGAGTCGCAGAAGACGCGAATGAAGCAGCCGAGATCGCGGATATCGTGATCTGCAGTACAAAAGCGACAACTCCCCTTTTTGACGGTGCACGTCTGAAAGCCGGCGCGCACATCAACGCGATCGGCGCCTTCCTCCCTCATATGCAGGAGGTCGATCTGACGGCCCTGCGACGCAGCAGCAAAATCGTGGTCGATACCGAGGAAGGCGCCCTGCATGAAGCGGGCGATCTGCTCATCCCCGCGAGCAAAGGGGAGTGGAGCTTTGATGAGCTCTACGGCGAGCTGGGTGAAATCGTGACGGGCAAAAAGGCTGGCCGAGAGCATGCCGATGAAATCACGCTCTACAAGTCTGTGGGGATCGCGTACCTGGATACTGCCGTGGCAAAGAGCGTCTACGAACGCGCACTGGCCGCTGGAGTAGGCACAAGCATCCGCTTGTAGCTATCCCGCAAAAAAACAAGACCGCCATTCCTCTTTGGGATCGGCGGTCGAATCATTTCACCTATAGAATTCGGTGGATGGCATCGAGGATCTGCTCTTTCTGAAAGGGTTTGACGACAAAGTCACGGGCGCCCTTTTTCATGGCTTCCAGTACCTTTTGCCGATGACCGATTGCAGAACAGATCAGCACCTTCGCATTGCCATCGTAATCCAAAATCTCTTCCATCGCGTCGATTCCGTGCATCTCGGGCATGGTGATATCCATCGTCACGATGTCAGGCTTGAGCAGCTTGTATTTTTCAATTGCCTCCAACCCGTTGCTAGCCTCGCCACAAATCTCGTGTTGTCCACCCACCATGTCAGTCAGCATGCGTCTTGTGAAGGCAGCATCGTCAACAATCAGCACTCGGGCCATGATGTCCTATCCCCTCGCTTCAATACTCACATCTTCTTTCTACTTTTGCAGAAATGGCTGCGCTTGTCCACGAGAGAAAATGACTTCTTTTGTCGAACCTGACTGCAAGTTGTCGAACTCTTTCAAAAACATTCAGATTCCCTTTTGGAGAGAGGGCTTCTACCAGATTTTCGGAGGGATAAATCCGATATGGTGGATGACATGCCCTGTGGCTTCTCCTTCGGCATGACCTACCGCTTCGCTCATCGCCTGCGGGCTGTCCGGTTTCGGATGCGGAGTCGTCTCGCCAATCTCGGGCATGTCTACCTGTCTTACTTCGTCGGGAATCTCCGTCTGCGGCATTTCCTCAATCTGTGCATGATCCATATTCCATTCTCCTCCTTTTTCTTAAAAAGCTTATTTTCTTATCCTGCCCCAGTGTCATCTCAGCATTCTTCCGTATGTTCCTCTTGCGGTTGGACATACTTTGAAGGGAGCTCTGAACCCATTTGTTATGAAAAAACCGCATGTTCTGGAGGAGATGCAGAATGCATACACGTCAACACCACGAGCTGGCTTTCGCTCATCAACAGCACGCACAAATGCACCGCTACCACGCTGATGCTCATCATCAGCAAGCCATGTTCCACCAACAGCAAGCCACGTTCCATCAAAACCAGCTCACCAACCAAGGCGCTTACAACGAAAAGACAACCGCCTTCAACAACCAAGTATCTCCCGCCGCTCTGATCTATCAGGGCCACGTTTCTCCACAAGCGATGCAATCGCTGAATCAATTCTCCAATCCGTACCAGCAATCCAATCCGAACATGCCTGTGTCCCCGCGGACCGCGCATACGACAGACAATCAGAACGCTTGGAACCGTGGCACCCAATTTTAATAAGAGAAACAAAGACCCGCGTATTCGTACGCGGGTTTCCTCTTTTTTTCAGCAGGATTTTTCCTTCCTTTATAGAAGTTTGTTCAATTGCTGTTATTTTTCTTTTCCTAAGCACTGGAGGAATCATCCATGCCCAAACTGCACCCATTCCCCGCCCTTTTTGCTGGTTTGGTCGCTGGGTTACTATTGCTCATTACGAGTCAATTTCTCATCAGCATGACTCATCTGAACGCTATTAACGAACGTGGACATTCAACAGACAAGCTCAGGGTCGCTTTGCTCCTCGAAGGGCCTACATACGATCAAGGCTGGAACAGCAGCGCGCTTGAGAGCTTGAAAGAGCTCCAGCAGCGTTATGGCTTCTCGCTGGAGGTCGCCAACAATCTCAAGCCCGATCAAGTAAAGGCAGCGGCCACCAAGTATGCAGCCAACGATTACGACCTCATTCTCGGTCACGGCGTGATCTTTTCCGAACCCTTTACGCAAGTGGCAAGGTCTTATCCGAATACGCGCTTTGTCTCCTTTAACGGCGAAGCTCCTTATCCCAATCAGACCACGATTCGCTACGACATGAAGCCGGCAGGTTTTCTGGTGGGCACGCTGGCAGCGAAAATGACCCGCTCGGGAAAAGTCGGCTACATCCTCGTCGACAAGCCGCCTGAATTCGCCCAAGTCAAAGGGTTTCAGGAGGGCGTACGAAAGGCCTCGCCAAAGGCGGAGGTCATCATCGGGAAAGTTCCGGACTTCAACGACATCGAGAACGCTGTTCGCACGACCCGAGAAATGATTGCCCGTGGCGTCGATGTCATTTATACGACGGGAGACAGCTTCAATCTGGGGGTCATCACGGAAGCGCAGCGATCCAAGGTCTACACCATCGGGTATATCGCAGACCAGCGCTTCATCGCTCCGGATTACGTGCTCGTCTCGATGCTGCAGGATGTGCGCCAATGCTACCGCATCATCATGGAGCAATTCATGCAAAACAAGCTTCCTAGCGGGAAAGTCATGTACGGCTTGGGAGAAGGCGTCAATCGGCTCAGCCCCTTTGGCCCCATGGTTCCCCAAAAGATTCGTGAAGAAATCGACAAGGAGTTGAAACTGTTGCTTCAACACCCTGTTTCATTTGGAGGATAGTCCGTATGTCAGTCTTTTCGAACCTCGGATTCCAGAAAAAAATGATGCTCAGCTATCTCGTGATGATGCTGCTGATCGGCTGCGTGACGAGCTTGTTCAGCTACCAGATGACGAAAGTCACTTCGGACGAGATGCATTTGACGCAAAATATCTTGCCGCAGACGAGTGCCCTCTTGGAGGTCAAAAATCAGATTTACACGAAAACCTACTCGCTCAAGACCTATACGCTCACCCGCGACCAATCGTACCTGGATGATTACTACACCAATCTGATCGATACGTCGCGCTTTGCGGGCATCCCGCAGACGGAGGAAAACAGCGGGCTCTTCACGATCATCGAGTCGATCTCCCAGCTGGATTTTCTCTTTTTGAACAAAATCAACCCGCTGCTCAAAGCTGACAATGTTCCAGCCGTCAGCTACGTCCTCTCCCACGAGGTTCAGCCGCTGATCGATCAGCTCGAACGGGATCTTTCCTTTTCCCTGAACCAGCTGGAGTACAAGACCAACAAAGAGTTCCAGAGCACGAATGAGAGTATCAAGGTCTCTCTGATCCTGACCTATTCGGTCTCCGTCGCCTCCATTCTCTTTGGCATATTTTTCACCTTTTACTTCCGCAACCAGCTGCTGCGCCCTATCCAGTCCCTGATGCAGCAGGTCCGGGAAGTATCCAGAGGAACGTTTGGGCAGCAGATCGTCTACAACCATCAGGACGAGTTTTCGGAGCTGGCAGCCGAAATTAACAAGATGTCCACGAATATCGCCACCCTGTTTGCCCAGGATAAAGCCCAGCGTCAGGTCTTGATTGAGGAAAGAAACGTCCGGGAACAAATTCTCAACTCTCTTCCTGTCGGCATCATTACAAGGCCGTATGTGTCTGTGGATGTCCATGTGAACCGGCTGGCGAAGCATCTCGTGAAGCTGGATGCCAAAGGCTACCCGGTGGTGAAGTCTGGTACGTGGGAAGGCGGCGGGGATGCCCAGTGGTTTGTGAACCGGAAAATGACTTTGCTGAAGCAAGACGATACTCCCTTTACCGCTCTGGTCTCCTACATCCCGCTGCATAATCATCAGCACGAAAATGAAACTGGCTGGATGGTAGCCCTTCTGGATATTACGGAGCAGGAACAGGTGCAGGAATACTTGAATCAATCGGAAAAACTGGCCATGGTCGGTCAGCTGGCAGCCGGTGCGGCCCACGAAATCCGCAATCCACTGGCGGTCATTTACGGCTTCATCCAGCTGCTTCAGCAGCAGCTGTCCGATCAGGAGCAGCAGCGTCACTATTTACCGCTCATCCTGCAGGAAATCGAGCGTGTCAATCAAATCGTCACGGAGCTGTTGATGCTGTCCAAGCCTTCTATGCCCAACTACCGCAATGTCCGGCTTGCAGATGTATTCCATTCGATTTTGCCATTGATGAAAGCCGAAGCCCTGCTCCACGGAATCGAAATCATCGACCGCTGCGATTCCGACACCCGTATTCATGTGGATGTGGAGCAGCTGAAGCAGATTCTTCTCAACCTGATGAAAAACAGCGTTGAAGCCATGAAAGAAGGCGGCATTCTCACTGTCGAGAGCCGCCTGGATGAAAAATATGTACACCTGCATGTGCGGGATACCGGTGAAGGCATTTCCCCCGAATACCTCGTCCGCATTTTTGACCCGTTCTTCTCGCTGAAAGAAGAAGGAACCGGGCTCGGCTTGCCAATCTCACGAAGAATGGTAGAAAACCACGGAGGAGATATTCAAGTGAACAGCAAGCTGGGAGAAGGAACCGAGATCATCATCTCACTGCCCCTCCAGCCCCATTTGCTCTGATACCCTCCACTCCCTCCAGCAAGCGACTTTTGCTCTCCTGGCCTTTTTCATCCAGCCAGGCAAACATGCGACGGGTATAGTTTTCCATATCGGTTCCCTGAAACAAGTGGCTGGCCCCCTCCGCCAGCCACATTTCATGGGGCAGACCTGCCTCGCGGAGTGCCTTCTCCAGCCTGTACGCGTGTTCGACCCCTACATTTTCATCGGCCGTTCCATGGATAATCAGAACGGGGCACGTGATTTCCCCGATCCGATACAGCGGCGTGCGCTCGCGGTAAGCCTCCACCTGTTTTCCTGGATGACCGACTATCCGGCGAAGCATGCGGCGCAAATCCACTCGTTCCTCGTAGGTTAAAAAGAGGTCGCTTACCCCGCTCCACACGACAGCCGCGAGCACTCCCCTGCATTCCATCGCCGCAAATAACGCCATGATCCCCCCTCGGGAAAATCCAAAGACGCTGATTCGCTCACGGTCGACTTCGGGCATTTGGAGGAGCAGGTCGTACGCCGCAAACACGTCGTGGCGATCAGCTCCCCCGAATTCATCCCGGCCTTCCCCGCCCTCGTTGCCACGATAATGAGGAGCGAGTACGACATAGCCAAAGGCAGCCATCTGACTGATGCGCTCGGGCTTCACCTGCCCGACTCCCCTGATGCCTCCGCGGCAGTACAACAGCGCGGGCAAGATTTTTTTCTGTTTCAAGTCCTCTTCCGGTATCGCCAGCGCAGCCTTGACGAGCAGACCCTGGCTGTAATAACTGACTGTATAGAGCAAGACGCCCGGAACGACAGACTCTTCCGGTGTGATAGTCATCAGATCCCTCCTCCCTCGCTGGTGACACTCTGTATCCATTGCTCCATCGCCCGTGACAGCCACTTCTTTTTGTGATAGACCACCTGAATCGAAAAGGGCGGTTTGCCGGTATGAAACGGGACTGCTGCCAGGGAAGCCTCCTTCATCTCCCTTTCGACAGCCATACGGGGCAACAGCGCAATTCCCAGACCGCAGCGCACACACTGCTTGATCGCTTCGGGATTGCTGAACTGGCAGGCAATCCTGTGTGCGACCCCTTCCTCCCGCAGCGTCTCCATTAGCATCCCCCGATACGTGCAGCCTTCTTCCGTCACGATGAGAGATTCGCCTTGCAGGTCGCGTACAGTGATCGCACTGGCAGATGACAGACGATGATCGTGCGGCATGACAATGACGAGCTCTTCCTGCCGAACGACACGCACGACCAGATCCTCATCGGTGCAAAGCCGATCGAAAATAAACCCGATGTCCACTTCGCCCTCTTTGAGCTGCGCGAGGATGGCCGCCTCACTCCCCGTTTGAAGAACCAAGTCCGCCTCCGCATAGGATTGACGGAAATTCTGCAAATGGGGCGGGAGATAAAAAGCAGCCAGCGTATCGATGGTCGCAATGCGGATCGGCCCCGTAATTTCACGGCTCACGGCTTCTTTCGATTCACCGTAGAGCCGAATCAATTCCTTGGCATATGGCAGCAAAACCTCCCCAGCTTGTGTCAGTCGCAGCTTTCTGCCAAAGCGTTCGAACAATGGCGCTCCGTACGACTGCTCCAGCTTTTGCATCTGAGCTGTTACCGTAGGCTGTGCATATCCCAGCTCTTCCGCCGCCCGCGTAAAGCTGCCCCATCTGGCAACTTCACGGAAGGTATGCAGATAGACCAGCTCCATTTGAAAGCCTCCCATAGAAAAGTGTAATGACACTCATCAATTAGTATAGATAACTCTGATGTTAAATCCCATGCTACCCTAGATTCATCCCAATCCACAAGGAGGAATCTTCCAATGTCACTTGTTCTGCAAACACCTGCCGCTCTTCCCCAGCAAGCAGCCAATCATTTCCTCAACAGGCTTTCCGTTGAAACCGATGTCTCCGATGTATGGAGCGATATCCAAAACGGTGTAAGCGATTTTTTGCTCATCGACGTCCGCAGCGAATCGGCTTATCAGGAGGCTCATCTTCCGGGAGCTCTGTCCCTTCCCCATCCGAGCATCTGCGAAGAATCCACCACTATGCTAGATTCCGAAAAGCTGATCGTCGTTTACTGCTGGAGCCCTGCCTGCAACGGGGCCACCAAGGGTGCCGCCAAGCTCGCTGCCCTCGGTTTTCGCGTCAAGGAAATGCTGGGCGGTATCGAATACTGGCGCCGGGAAGGCCACCCCGTCGAAGGCCGGTTGGGAGCAGCTGCTCCGCTGATCGGATAATGCAGGCCAATAGAAAAAGGACGGGTCAATTGATCCCGTCCTTTTACGTATACCGTTATCGCAAGGCTTAGTAGCCGCGTTTTGCGTTCTTTTTGTTGATCGTCGCAAGGTTCTCTTCGCTATGCTTCATCCATTTTTTGAGTTTGTCCTCGAAGGATGCTCCGGTATCTCGTTTTGCATTTCCTCCGCGGTCGCCCCCACGATATCCACCACCACGGCGCTCTTCACGTTCCGGACGCTCAGGCGCTGGGAGTGCGGCGCGAACCGAAAGCGAGATTTTGCCTGCATCATCAATGGAGAGAACTTTCACTTTTACTTGTGCTCCAACGGCAAAGTGATCATTGATATCCTTTACAAAACCGTTTGCTACTTGGGAAATGTGGACCAGCCCCTGCTCGGTTTCGCTGACTGCTACGAACATCCCAAACGGTTTAATCGCTGTCACTTTTCCCTCGATGATGCTTCCCACTTGTACTGCCATCCAGTTTGCACTCCTTTTATCATTTCCGAAAAATGGTGAGAACCTCAACCAGAAGCCTCATTCTCCTAGTATAGCAGAGAAAATCAAATACTGAAAAGCCTATTCTTTCTCCGCAAACACATAGCCTCTGAGAGGCTCGGCACCGTTTCTATTATGACACGGATTTTCTGGAATACAAGTAGACAATCATTACCACCAAGAGCATGCTCAATGAACCGGAGGCATCCAGCAGCACATCGCCGACCATTCCCGTGCGGTCCGGCGTGAATGTCTGGTGCCATTCATCGAGCACCGCTGCCAGCAGACTGAAAAAAGCGCTCCACGGCAAGGCGACGGCAAAGGATAGGCGATGGCGAAAAACCCGGTAAAAGCTGAGGGCCAGCAGGGCGAAAACGGAGAAATGGGTGGCTTTGCGCAGGAGAAATTCCAGAACCCCCCCAATCCCTTTTTCCTCCACACTGATTTCCTTGCCGGCATACTGGAACGACCAGTCCGCCATCCGATCTCCCAAATTGCTCTGATCCGCAATCTCGGACAACGTCCCTCGCATGTCTTGCTTGTAGTACGGCGTCGATGACGATATGAACAGCCCGACGAGGATGCCGGCCAGCAATATATAGTCAAAGAGCTTGATGTATCGGCGCACTTCGGTCTCCTCCCTTGATCACTGCCTCTCTCCTTATCTTACATGAGAATGGACGGAAAACGGAGAAAACCGACGCCAACCTATTGGTTAGCGTCGGTAGCATGTGCGGATAACGGAAGGAAGTCTTCCTCGGACAAGTCATTTCTAGCAGGTTCATCAGGCTCACGCTTGTCGTAGCGCTGTTCCCATCTGCGTTGCTTGAGCCATTGCTTCCGCTCCCTCGCATCCCGCTTGCGGACTCTGTCGTTTTCCCACCAGATTCGTATACGGTCCAGCACGATGGGAAGGGAGAGCTCTCCTTTGGTCGCTTGCGCCCATTCAGCTGCGTGATGCATGCCCGGTATCAGCACAATCGCGGCAAAGGCACCGAGCAAAGTGCCAAACAGAAGTGTACTGGCAAAGGAGGCAAACGGGTCTACTCCAGTCGTCCATCCGAAGGCAAGGGGCACGCTCGCCAGCAAAACCGAGGCAAAGACCGTGACCTGAGTCGCAAACGCTCGTCCAAAACCCAAACGGACAGACTCCCAGATCGAATTCTTCTCTCGTTCATCCCTGGCCGCAAACAGGTCGTCCAGCAGCACCAACGCTTGCTGCAGCAGTACGGCGCCGGCTCCCATCATGCCGTAAAAAGCCATTCCGTTCATCGGACGATCCATGATCAGCATGCCCACCATGACGCTCCCTGACAACACGGGCAAGATCAGCAGCGCCAAAAGTCCGTCACGGGTCCTGCCCAGCAAGAGCAGACTTGCCAAAAGAACGGTGGCAAAGAGCCCTGCCACTGCAAGCACACGCCCGCTCCAATCCACTTTGTCCGTCTGTTCCTCCTTCAGCTTTTTCAGCTCATCGGCATTCAGGACGGAATATCCTTCTGGAATCGTCATCGTTTTTTGCATCCGCAAAGGCAAGACGTAGGAAAGCGAATCAATCCGCCCCGCATCCCGAACGGCACTGCTGACTGTGAAGACGTACAGGCCGTCTTCGCGCTGATAAACAAGCGGCGCCTGCCCGATCTGCCAATCGACGAGTTCGCCCAGCCGAACCTTTCCGGCCGGCGTGCGAATCAAGATATTCTTCACCTGATCAGGATGCTCCATCCACTTGTCCGGAAAGCGCACCACGACAGGAACACTCTGCTCGTTCCAGTAAACGCTTCCCGCTGTTTTTTCCCCCAGGTAGCTCTCCAGCTGCGTTTTGATCTGGGCTTCGGATACCCGGTAGCGTGCCAGCATGTCCGCTTTGGGGCGAATCTCAATGATCGTATCGACCGATTCGGCACCGATTCTTTCATCCGTAACGATCTCGTTGCCGTCTTCATCGCGTGACGTGTATTTTTGCAGCTGGTTCAGCACTTCCTGTGCAATCCCCTGTGTGGTGAGCAAGGAAGGTCCCTTCACGGTAAATTCCAATCGGGTCTTCACATCATCACTGACGACAAAGGCGAACGGGTCTGTCCCCGGGATGTCACGGAGCAGCTTGTCCAGTTCCTTTTCCAGATTCGTGAGCGTCATCGTCCAGTCGTATCTGTCTGCGAGCTTCAAATGCAAGGACAGTCGTTCCTTGGACGCCACCGTGTACACGTCTTGAATTTCAGCGAGCCCTCGAAGACGCTCGTCAGCGATTTGCGACGCCCGCATTGCTTCGTCGATCGTGCTTCCCTGCACCATTTCCAGAGACAGCGTCTTATCATTGGTCGTCAACTCGCCGTAGTCATCTACCAGCACAAACGAATGCAGCAAGACAACCATCATCAGAGAAGCGACGAGGGTGATTCCATAAGGCAAATACCCCTGCTTCACGAGGCGCTCCCACCGTTTCCAAGCATAGCGTGTCGCCACCCCCGGCGTGCGGGCTTCGCGTTCGGTTCCGACAGCGAGCCACATCCCAGCCAGTACCGGTGTGATGAAGCCGTAGACGAGAAGGAGCGCTACCGTCCCCCATAAAAGGACGGGCCATGCATCGTACAGCACGATCCTGTCCGCTGCTTCCAGGAAATCCGTCATCATCAGGCCGAACCAGCAAGCCGCTGCGATCACAATCGCGAGCAGCAGTGGCTTCATCAGCTTCCACGACTCCTGCAAAGCAAGCAGGAAGTCGATAGCCCCGCGTCGCTGCAAGCGGTGAAACAGCGCTGCCCCTGCTCCCGTATACATCAGGCATAAGACGATGAGCGGGCCGATAGAGGTGTACGTCAGCGCCACATCGGTGAGCCACATGCCCCCCAATGTACAGCCAGCCGCCATGACAACAGCCAGTAACGAAAGCAGCGACATGCCCACGCGTCTCGTACGCATGAAAAGGAACACCGCACACAAGGCGGATGCCAGCACCGCTAACAAGGACAGCTGCCAGACTGCACCCGCAAGCGGCCCTGCCTGGTCATCAAACAGATCGATCCTGTATTTGCCGCCAGCTGCTTCGTTCAGTTCCCGAATCGCATCGGCAGCTTGGGTCCGCAGGGAAGGGACCTGTCCCACATCTGCAGCTACCAGCGTGATTCCTACTGCAGGCGATCCGTGATAGACACTCACTTCATCCCCTTTGCTGCCTCGCAAATCGCGGATGTCTGCCAATGTTTTCAGCGTGACGTATCCCTGATCTGTAGTGATCAGCTGCTTGCCCAATCCCTGCGGTCCTTCCGACATGCTGGACCACAAAAAGGAAGCCCGATCTTTGTTTTGACCCACGGAGCCCAGTTCTTCGCCCGGCACGTCACCAGGGAGCTGGTCGAGCACGTCACCTGGTGTCAGACCGTATGCGAGCAGCATGGACGGGCGAAACAGAATCTCTACCTTTTTCTGAACGGAACGGTCATCGATTTCTACCTGCGCGACACCCGGCAGGCTGATCAGCTTTTCATAGACCGTGTAATGAGCGACATCGGATAAGGTCTGTACATCGTTTCCGTACAGCAGATAAAAGCCGACTCGATTATCCTTCAGGTTGTCCTGACTGATGCTCCACTCCTTGACCGGAAGCTGCTTCGTCACTTCCGCCAGCTTCTTTTCCAGGCGCTCCTTGTAATCGGACCCGATGCGCTCGGTCGTCTCTACTGTGACGGATGCCGAGCCAGGCCGGGATTCAGATGTAATCGTCAGAGCATCACCGACAGCACGGACCGACTCCTCTACCGGCCGAGTAATGGTCTCGTCGATCTTGCCGGTAGTCAGTCCGGGAACGGCTAGATGGATCGTATAGACTGGAACCGGCCGATCGGGGAATGTGGTGACGTCCATCCGCAGCACAGCGCCGATCCCCAGCAGGAAGCAAGCAATCGCCAAGAGACGGGCCAAGGAAGGAATGATGGAAACAAACGACCGATTATTCATCAGCCACCTTCACCGCCTCGCCATCTACCAGGTAAGAAAGGCCTGAACCTACGATCTGATCGCCGACCTCTAGCCCTTCCACCACTTCGTAGAACGTTCCATGGATCGCTCCTAGTTTGATCGGAGTCTTTTCCACCGTATTGTCGTTAATTTTCAAGACGTAGTTTTCCTCTTCGGATATTCCCACGCTGCTGACTGGCACGAGTGCGACATCCTTTGCATCGAGTGCATACCGGCAGGTGACGGTCATGCCGCCTTTCCAGTTGACCTCGCTTCCCGTGACGGTCACCTCCACCGGATAGGAGCCCAATCCTTGGTCCATGACAGGCGAGACGAACGTTACTTTCCCCTCTGCCTGACTGCCATCGGGCGCTTTTACCGTGACGACGGCACCTGGCTTCCAGCTGCCGATCTGCTCGCTCTCTACCTGCAGCTTGACCAGCCATTGCGATGTATCGACGAGACGGATGACTTCGCTGCCCGGTCCCGTTTGCTCGGACTCGGCCTGCGGGATGGCAGCCACAACACCGGAAAAGGGAGCCGTAAGCACGGCATCAGCGGCTTCCTGCCTTGCACGGGTCAGCTCCACGTTGGCCTGCTGCACTTGGGCGTTGGCCTCCTCCACATCCAGGCGATCCGCTCCCTTGAGCAATTTGCCGTACGCGATTTCCACCTCCTGCAAATCCAGCTTGGCCTGCCGCTCTGCCAGGGCGAGCCTGTCCAGCTCGTCCTTGGAGATCGCACCGCCTGCGTACAGCACCTTGGCTTGTGCATGCTCCTGTTCTGCTTTCGCTGCAGTCTGCTTCGCCTTTTCCACCTGCAGCTTTTGCGTCTGCAATTCGTGGGTTTCGGGTCCCTGTGCGGCTTTGCTGCGGCGAATATTCGCACTCGCCACTTGCCCCTGCGCGGCATGGATTCCTTGCTGCAAAGCGGCTGCGTCCAAGGTAGCGAGCGTTTGACCCGCTTTTACAGCTGCCCCTTTTTGCACCAAAATCCGGGCGATCTTACCTGATGCCCCAAAAGACAGGGCCAGCTCCTGACGCGGTGCCACGATACCGGATACCTCCATCGCCAAGGCATCCTGATTTTGTTCCACCGTATAGGCGTTGACCGTTTTCACCTTGATCACGGTTTCCTCTTCGTTTTTCTTCAATTGGGCGATTTCACTGTCCAGCTTTTCGCAGCCTGTGAGAAGCATGGCCACTAATGAGAGGCTGATCCATTTTTTCATACCATACACTCCTGCAGAGCACCATTATTTCGCCGCATCTTTCTTCCAAATAAGAATAATAATTGGCAAAATATATTTTACAGAAAAAACACACTAGTTGTATCACTTTTCAGTCATTTTTTATATTTTTTTATTATCGCGTCTAAGTGCCTTCTCTGACGGTTATTTCGAGTATTCCAACCTTTTCGTCACTTTTTTGTAACTCGAATCCTGTATGATAAAAGAAAGCGGTTTACTTACATCCTGGCGCTCTGGATTGTTAGCGCTTTCCTTTAGCTTTTTACGTCATTTTTTCACGGTGGGAGTGATCGACATGGCAAAAATTTTTACCTCTTACACAGACATCGTAGCCGATATCCACGATGGTGCAACTTTGCTGGTGGGCGGATTCGGACTCGTAGGGATTCCTGAAAATCTGATCATCGCCTTGCGTGACAAGGGAGTAGGCAATCTCACAGTCGTTTCCAACAACTGCGGGGTAGACGACTGGGGTCTCGGTCTGTTGCTGCGCGAAAAGCAGATCAAAAAAATGATCTCCTCTTATGTCGGCGAAAACAAGGAATTCGAACGTCAATTCCTCTCAGGCGAGCTTGCGGTCGAGCTGACTCCGCAAGGTACGCTGGCTGAGCGTGTCCGTGCAGGCGGTGCCGGAATCCCTGCTTTTTATACACCTGCAGGCGTAGGAACGCCGATCGCAGAAGGCCGCGAGACTCGCGTCTTCAATGGCAAGGAGTACTTGCTGGAGGAAGGCATCACAGGCGATTTCGCGCTGATCAAAGCGTGGAAAGCGGATAAAATGGGAAACCTCGTGTTCCGCAAGACTGCCCAAAACTTCAACCCAATGATGGCGGCAGCCGGCAAAATCACGATTGTGGAAGTCGAAGAAATCGTGGAAGCAGGCGAGCTGGATCCAGAACATATTCATACACCGAGCGTCTATGTACAACGCATCATTCAAGCGCCTTCGTTTGAAAAACGAATCGAGCGCCGTACGGTCCGCTCCTAATTGTAACGGGAATATTCGGCCATTCATAAGGAGGAAACAGATATGTCGCTGACACGTGAACAAATCGCCACTCGTGCTGCTCAGGAGATCGAGGACGGCTTTTATGTGAATCTGGGAATCGGGATGCCTACACTGGTCGCCAACTACATCCCGGAAGGAAAAACGGTCGTCCTGCAATCCGAGAACGGCCTCTTGGGAATCGGTCCTTATCCGACTGAGGAGGAGCTCGATGCTGACCTGATCAATGCGGGTAAAGAAACGGTCACTGCGATTCCGGGCGCGGCTTACTTCTCCAGCGCCGAGTCCTTTGCCATGATTCGCGGCGGACACATCGATCTCGCCATTCTCGGTGCGATGGAAGTATCCGCACAGGGCGATCTGGCCAACTGGATGATTCCGGGCAAAATGGTGAAAGGCATGGGCGGTGCGATGGATCTGGTTCATGGCGCTAAAAAGATCGTCGTCATCATGGACCACGTCAACAAGCACGGAGAGACCAAAATCTTGAACGAGTGCGCTCTCCCTCTCACTGGGAAGCAGGTCGTGAACCGCATCATCACCGATCGAGCTGTACTCGATGTCACTCCTGAGGGCCTCGTGCTCGTAGAAGTGGCGGAAGGCTATACTGCTGAAGATATTCAGGCGTGCACACAGCCCAAGCTGATTGTCTCTCCTGAGCTCAAAACGATCGGATTGTAAGCTTCACCTACTCCGTTTTGGCTGTATGCCGAGAATGGGTGAAAAAACATAATAATTTACGAACAAAGAAACAGCGGCGGACTAGGACTGAAAAAGTCGTAGACTGCCGCTGTCTTTTTATTGTACCTGCGCTTCCCGCTGGTTGAAGCCCTACCCTCTTGCGGCTAGGCAACAGGTCTGTTCCCCTGAATTTGGTTCCACATGGTTACCATGTCGATCCAGCCGCGATGCTCCGTGATCAAGCCGTCCGCAACGCGATATTGACGGTAGAGCGTGACATCAATCTGATTGCCGGTAGGCGCGGTTCCAAAGAACATGCCTTGATGCGTCCCTTTCACTGTCATTCTTACGAGTACTTTATCTCCTTGTCCGATGATCTCCTCTACCTCGTAGCGTTTATCGGGAAATGCATCCATGATCTTTGCAGCGAACGTTTTCAGCCCGTCCTTGGACTGGTAAGAGAGCTCTACATAATCATCGGACAGAAATCGATCTGCACAATCCCACTCACTTCGATTCCAGAATGCCTCGATAAACGCGCTCACTGTTTCCATATTGCTCTGTTCCAGCGATTTCATCATCATCCATCTCCTCATGAATTCGTAGCGGGTACAGGACCTAGCGTTTCTTGCGGGAAGCTATGAAGCTTGAATTTGAGGGAGGAGCGTGGCCGTATCGAACCAGCCGCGGTGTTCGGCGATGGTGCCATCAATGACGCGAAATTCACGGAATTGCGTCGCACACACGGCTTTGCCGGTAGGGGCATTTCCTGCAAACTCTCCTGAATGGACAGCCGTCATGAAAATTCTCGCGATGACTTTCTCTCCCTGGACCAGGATTTCATCTACCGAATAGCGCCGATCCGTAAATGCAGCTGCGATTTGCGGGGCAAAAAATTGATCGGTCTGATCCAGAATGCTCTGATTGGCCGCGTCCTCGATAAATCCGGTCACGATTTCCACATTCGCTTGTTCCAGCGTTTTCATATGAACCATCTCCCTTTCGTTTTTAGGGACCCCATCATTTCATACGCGGGACCCCTCATCCTTTGGTGAAGAATGGAGCCCTTCACGTGGCAAGCATTCTCCGCCACGTCTGTCTCTGATGCTCGCAGCTTTCCAAAGAAACGTTACCTTTTAGTCACCTTTTAAAGAAAAAAATGAGGCTGCTCTATTCGTTTGCCACCGTGGCAGTGGCAGCAAGCTTCCGTGTCAGGTTCACGAAGCTGTCGACTCCATTCCGAACCCTGCTGCTCACTTCTTCATCTACTGGTCTGCCATCGGAACCAAATGAGTGGGAACCGGATCCGATCGATATCCACTCCGAGCAATTGATTCCGTGCAAATTGCGTACGATCGACTGCAAATGCGTCAGCGAGCTTACCCCGAGCGGACCGCCTGCGGAGCTTACCGAAAGCACAGCCTTGCCTGCTACCTGGCCTGCGGTTACATAGTCCAAGGCGTTTTTAAGCGCTCCAGATAGGGATCCATGGTATTCCGGGGTAGCCAGGATCAATCCGTCCCCATCTGCGATTGCTTCCAATACGTGTCGGACGTTCGGATGAAACTCCCAATTGTCGGGGGAGAATAGCGGGAGCTGCAGCTGTGCCAAATCGATAAATGCGACCGAAATGTCCTGGGCCTTCAAAAGGCTTTCCACGTACCTCAGAAGGGACGTGCTCGTTGCGTTTGCGCGGTTGCTTCCCGCGATCAAGGTTACTTTCATCATAACATCACCTTTCACTTCCAAATGGTTGGCTGTGGCTCGATTGCTCTGCTTGGCCTCGACTGACAAGAGAATCGGTTTGTGCTAATATGTGACTAATAGGTCACTTGAACAATTTCATAATACGTTACCAAATAGTAACGTGTCAAGGGGTTCTAAACCACTTCATCCAATTTTGGGAAGGAGGTGTTTCGCTTGGAAAATGACATATTCAAGGCCCTCGCGGATCCCAGCCGCCGCAAGCTTTTGGATCTGCTCCACGCCGCAGACGGGCGAACGCTGAATGATCTGTGTGCGCCGCTCGATATGTCCAGATTTGGCGTCATGAAGCATCTGAATATACTCGAAGAAGCCGGACTCATCACCACCAGAAAAGTAGGTCGTGAAAAACTGCATTACTTGAACGCCGTGCCTATCCGACAAATTTATGAGCGATGGGTGAGTAAATACGCCGAGCCTTGGGTGCTCGAATTAACCACTCTTCAAAACGAACTGGAGCGTGAAACGAATATGCAAAACAAGCCCCGCAATGTAAACCGGATTGCCATTAAAGCAAAGCCTGAACAAGTGTGGCAGGCCATTACGGATCCTGCCAAGACGTCGAAGTTTTGGTTCAATTGCTCCATCCGATCCACCTGGGAAATCGATGCGCCATTCGAGCTTTGGGGCGAAAATGAGAAGAAAGCGGAAGGAACCATTCTCGACATGGATCCCCCGAATAAACTCGTGATGAGCTGGCGCTTTCTCTCATTCCCGGGCACGGAAAGCGATACGATGTCGCGCATTACCTGGGAGATCGGTTCACATGCAGAGTTTCAGGGAGTGACCCTCGTTACGGTCGTGCATGATGAATTCGAACAGGCTCCAGGCACCGCAGCTATTCTGGAAAACGGCTTGCCGATCGTCCTCTCCGGCATGAAGACGTTTCTGGAGACCGGGGAGATGCTCGCTGAAAAGTAAAAAGCGCCTTGCGGTGATCTGGCGGAGCGGCACTCTCCCGTTTACGAAAAGCAAACAGTCGCTCCAGGAAAGAGCGGTCGTTTGCTTTTCATCATGCGCGCGTAGTCAAGTCGCTTCTCCCCCGCTTCCGGTATATAATACGTAGACAAACAAAAATCCGCATGCGAGGCGATACATGATGAAAGAAACAGTCGGTTGTCTCCTTATTCATGGATTTGCCGGAGACATCAACGATATCCTGCCCTTGGCCAGACGACTGCGAGAAGAGGGCTACCACGTTGAATGCCCCACGCTGGAAGGACACGGCACGACACGTCGCCAAATGGCAAAGAGCACACGCCACGACTGGCTGCGCTCTGCTGAGGAAGCTTATAAACGTCTGAAGATGCGAGCGGATTCGATCGTGGTCATCGGATTCTCCATGGGGGGACTCCTCGCCTTTCACCTCACCACGAATTACCCGGTGGAGCTCCTGATCACCTTGAACACGCCCTACAAGTATTGGGATGTAAAGCAAGCCATGAGTTACCTGCGAGAAGACTTCCCTACCCACTCCCGCCGCTACATACAAGGCATCGGGCGAATTCCCCTCAGCAGCATGGTGCAGTTCCGGCGGCTTTTAGAGGAGACCAAACCGCTTCTGCCCAAGATCACCACACCCTACCTGCTGCTTCAAGCCCGACTTGACGACACCGTGCACGCGGTCAGTGCTGAAATACTGGCATCCAGTGTAGATGCTGCGGCTACCCCGCAAATCAGCTGGTACGAGCACTCCAATCACATGATTCTGCACGGGCCGGACAAGGAAGAAGCAATCCAGTACGTCATGGAAAAAATCAAAGAACACTACGCTTCCTATGCCACTGCTGCTGAGCTCCCCAACTAATGGCGAGCAGCAGCATGACAGCTGCAATCGCTACGTATGCCACATCCATTCCCAGACGACCATCGATCCAAAAGGCAAGCAGCGGTCCCAGAGCAGCTCCTACATCGGTCACAACCGAGTAGAGCGTCATCAGGGCCGTACTGTTTGCCTGCCTGGTCGCTTCATCGGCTGCCAGCGTATCCATGACGGTGGTCAAGACCGTCGCAGTCCACTGAATGCCCAGCAGGATGCAGAGCCAGATCCAATAGGATACAGGTGCCTGCAATGCGCCAAATAAAATGGCTGCTGCCAATAGCGCCCAGATGAAGATCCGTTTCCTGCCGTACCTGTCCGACAGCCTGCCAAACCATGGTGCTGCCCATGGCTCCCAGCTCCATCGTAATCCCTGAACGAGGCTCGCCATGACGGCAGCCCCTATGATCAACCCTCCCACTTCAACCACTGGCTCCCGAATTTCGATGAGCCTGCTCAGCGTGGACGCAAACATCCCTTGATAGACCATCGCCACGATCAGAGCCGTTGCCATCGTAGCCCATACGCTTTTTTGCTTCCAAAAGCTGATCGCAATCTTGTCCATGTCTGTGTAAACGTGGCGCTTCTGGAACGAAGGTCGTATGAAAAGAAACACCAAAACCAGTGCGGGCAAAGAAAAGCACCCCAATAGAAAAGCAGTGGGAGCCAGTCCATACACGGAGGCGAGCAGCGCCCCAGCGAGCATTCCCCCCAAGCTCCCCAAGCGATACAAGCCATTGTACAAGCCCATCAGCTGTCCGCGATCGTGCTCCTGTGACACGGACACAATCAACGAATACGCTCCCAATCTCAGAAATGTCCACGCAATCCCCCATATGCTGCGCATGAAAAGCCATAGCCAAAATCCTTGAAACCCGTACGACACCGTCGTGATGAACGCGAGAATGACGGCGACCACCAGCCCGATCCTTCCCCCTGTCCGTTCGTACCATTTCCCCACCAACGGTCCGAGTGGCACGCGGACCAAACGGTTGATGGAGAGAAGAATGCCCACTTCCCATAGGGAGGACAAGCCAGCTTCCTGCCAATAGATCGGCAGCACGATGTACAGCATGGAATCTCCCAACAAACAAAAGGCAGTTACCAGAGCAACTGCAACGACCTGTGTCTTCCCCTTTATCTCTCTCATGATTTTCTCCTTTGCCTGCTTCACGTTTCTATGCTATACACAGTACAAAGGTGTCCCCCGGTTTTCCAATACATCTTTCTGACGGATTCATAAGCAATCGTGATGAATGGAGAATGACTATGAACCTGCACGCCCTTCGAATCTTTATCGAAGTTGCGCGAAGAGGCAGTGTGACAGCTGCTGCCGACGCTCTTTCGATCAGCCAGCCTGCTGTTAGCGCCCAAATTCGCAAGCTGGAGCACGAGCTGGCTATTCCTCTGGTCGCACCAGATGGGCGCGGCATTTCCCTGACAGCGGAAGGCACGTTCCTTTTTGAACAGGCGCGCCGAATTTACGATTGGGAAAAGGAGATTGAATGGCAGCTCGCGGAAATGAAGGAAGGAACAAAAGGACAATTGCGCCTCACTTCCACGTTTCTCCCCTCTCATTATCTGGTCCCGAAGTGGCTCGCAAGCTACAAGCAGAACTACCCTCAGGTGGAAGTAGACATCCGCACGGGCAACTCACAAAAGTCGATCGAGCGGCTGCTGCGCTGTGAAGCCGATCTCGCCATCATTACCAATGAAGTGTGGAAGGATCTGCCCTTTCATCGCATTCACCTGATGGATGTCAACTTCCTGTTTATCGTTCCGCCGAGCCATCCATTTGCTGGACAGGACATTCCTCTGGAACAGCTGGTTCAGGAGCCCTTCTTGCTGCGGGAGCCAGGCAGCTCGACGCGTGAAAAGCTGTTTTCTCTCTGCCTTGAGCACCAAGTCCAGCCTCCGCAAATTGGCCTTCAGTACCACGGGCTGTTCGAATCCATCCAATCCGTGCGGGCCGGCTATGGCACCATGCTCGCTCCGGCATTGGCTGTCACCGAGCTCATTGCTCGCGGCGAGGTCGGCCACGTGACCGTCCCCGGGGTTGATATCAAGCGGCCATTGTATTTGTGCTTGCGAACGGATATGAGTGAACAGCGTCCTGTCATCAAACGATTTGCCGAGATGGTTTTGCAGAGCTGTCAGACATGAGCGTGGCGGAGCCTTAGCTGCACCAAAAAAAGCCCAATCCGATTCGGATGGGCTCTTCTCTGCTTTTTTAAGGGAACACAATTGTTTTGTTGCCGTATACCAGCACGCGGTCTTCCAAATGCCAGCCTACAGCGCGAGCGAGCACAGTGCGCTCCACCTGGCGTCCCAGCTGCTTCAGTGTTTCCACATCTTCCTGGTGGGTCACACGCTGTACGTCCTGTTCGATGATCGGGCCTGCATCCAGCTCTTCTGTCACATAGTGGGCCGTCGCACCGATCAGCTTCACACCGCGGCGGTACGCCTGCTCATATGGCTTCGCTCCCACGAATGCCGGGAGGAACGAATGGTGGATGTTGATGATTCGCATCGCGTAATCTTCCAGGAAGCGCGGCGAGAGGATCTGCATGTAACGCGCCAGCACGATGACATCGGCACCTGCTTCAGAGACAGCAGCGATTTGCTCCTCTTCGGCCTGCGGTTTGTTTTCCTTTGTCACCGGAATGCAGTGATACGGAATGCCAAACGATTCGACCGTTTCCTTCATGTCCGGATGATTGCTGATCACGACGGAAATATCCGCATACAGCTCTCCGGACTTCCAGCGCCACAGCAGCTCCAGGAGACAGTGGTCTTCCTTGGATACAAAGATGGCCACCTTTTTGCGCTTGCTCGCCTGAACCAGGGAATATTCCATGTCAAAGCTCGCAGCAATCGGTCTGAATGCCTCCCTGATGACTTCGCAGCGCTCTTCCAAATTCGTCAATTCAAATTCAATCCGCATGAAAAAGCGGCCGGTTTCCGGATCGGTGGTGTACTGGTCGGACTGGACGATGTTGGCCCCTTGCTGGTACAGGAAATGGGAAATCGCCGCTACGATTCCAGGACGGTCTGGACAAGAAATGAGCATGCGGGCACGATTCTTGTATTTCTCCGTGTATGCCTGCCATTCTCTCTCTGATAAACGATACATGTTCTTTCTCTCCTCCATGGTTTGCAGCAAAAAGTTGTTTGCAATTATACCATTCCCTGAAGCATTTTCCATACCAAAATCGACCTATCACCGTTCACTGATCGATAAAATTTTTATTTACAGCGAAACTATTCTTCTTTATACCCGATCCCATTCATCAAAATATCGACAGTGAGATCGATCTGTTGTTCATCGCTATGCTTGCGGAAATCATCCGGGTCCAAAACCTGACGGAACAGCACCAAGCCGAGCATAGAGGACAGCAGTGCCCGAAAGACGGCTTCTGTAGGAAGCGGACGCAATTCCTTTGCGATGATTTTGTCTTCGATCAGCTTTTGCACGATTCCTTTGATATCGGCAAACACAGTGGCGATCAGGGCTTCTCTTATCTCATCGTGAAAGAACGCTTCCTGCAGCAGGATCCGGATGGTTCTCTCATTGGTGATGATCATATCCAGACGGTTGCGGTACAGCTCCGTGGCGATCTCATGGAAAGGCTTTTTCGCCTGCTCCCGGAAAATTTCACGGACATCCTTCAAGATAAACGGACCTGCAAATTTGACGAGCACCGGAGCCACCACCGCCAGCAAGATATCCTTTTTGGATTTGTAGTGGCGAAAGATGGTGCCCTCGGCGACCCCTGCTTCCTTGGCAATCTCAGCGGTAGAGCTCGCATGAAATCCCTTTTCGGCAAAGAGCTTGATGGACGCCCGCAGAATGCTCCGCTGCTTTTCCGTCATCTCACTCTCGTCCTTCAGCTCCTCTACATATTGCAACAGGCCCTCTTCCAATGATGGCTTGTTCATCGTTTTTCATACGCTCCTCTATTCAATCTTTTTGCGGAAACGCAGCATCGAGACGGTCAGGATCGCCAGACAAAAAATCCCCATCCCCATCGCATCCTTCCACAAGGCAGACAGATCCACGGCTTTTAAAAAGATGCCCCGCAGGATTTCCAAAAAATAGGTCAGCGGGACCAGCCCACCCAACCATTGTATCACGAGCGGCATCGATTCGCGTGGGAACATGAAGCCGGATAACAGCACGCTCGGCAGGATGAACGCAAAGGCTATCTGCATGGCCTGAAGCTGTGTCTTTGCGATCGTCGAAATGAAGATCCCGAGAATCAGGGTCGTGATGAGAAACAGGACAGAGAGGCTCACGAGAAGCGATATGCTCCCTTTTACCGGAACGCCAAACCAGAGGGTACCGACGAGCAGCACGAGGCAAAAGGAAAAGAGGCCGATCCCGACGTAGGGCGTGATTTTCCCGAGCATCAGCTCCAGCGGCCTGATCGGCGTCACGATGAGCTGCTCCATCGTCCCCCGCTCTTTTTCGCGCACGAGCGAAAAGGCGGTGAGGATCATCGTTACGTTCTGCATGATCAGGCCGATCAATCCCGGAATGTTAAACACGATGCTCTCCATGTTGGGATTGAACAAGACTCGTGTATCGAGCTCTAGCGGCAATTCCAGCTCACCCATGCCTTCTTTTTGCAAGCGCGTCTCTTGCAGAGCGATTGAGCGGTTCTGGACGATCAGCTGGGCATTGGAGGTCGCAGTACGGGCGATGTTGGGATCGGAGCCGTCGACCAGCAGCTGCACATTGGCCTGCTCATTTCGATCGCGCTTGCGGGCATAGTCGGGAGGAATCACCAGCGCGACACTGATCGTACCATCATCCAGCATGGACTCGATGTCACCGTAGCCACTCGCATGTGCGGCAACCTCAAAAAACTGCGTATTGGTAAACTGATCGACCAGCTCCCGGCTATAGGCAGTCGAGCTCTGATCCCATACCGCCATTTTGATATGGTTCACATCCGTATTCACAGCATAGCCAAACAAAAACAGCATCATCAGCGGCATGACGAGAGCGATTGCCAGACTCGGACGGTCCCGCTTGATCTGGATCACTTCTTTTTTCACCACGGACCAATAGCGCCCCCAGACGAAACGCTTCATCGGCCCTCCCCCCTTTTTCCGGCCTCACCCAACCGGGCCTCTTCCTGTTTGACCAGATCGATAAACACATCCTCCAGATTTTGCGCCCCCATGCGACGGATGAGCTCCTGCGGCGTCCCTTGTGCCAGCAGATTTCCGAAAAAGATAAAGCCGATCCAATCGCAGGTCTGCGCCTCATCCATGTAGTGGGTGGTGACGAGCACCGTGATGCCTTGCCCAGCCAGCTCGTGAATGACATCCCAAAAGATTCGCCTCGATACGGGGTCTACCCCTGCCGTCGGTTCGTCCAGAATCAGCAGCTCCGGCTTGTGCAAAAGGGCACAGGAGAGTGCCAGGCGCTGCTTCCATCCCCCGGAGAGGGAGCCCGCGATCTGCTTTTCTCTGCCCGTCAGCCCTGCCATTTCGATCAGCTCTGCCTTTCTCTGCTTTCTTTCCGCCGCGTTCAGTTGATAGACACCGGCGTAAAAGTCGAGGTTTTCTTCAACCGTCAAATCCTCATAAAGACTGAACTTCTGAGACATGTAGCCGATTCGCTGCTTGATTTCCTCACTTTGTGTCATGACATCCAGTCCGAGAACCATGCCGCTGCCAGAGGTCGGCGCTAAAAGGCCGCACAGCATCCGGATCGTCGTAGACTTGCCTGAGCCATTAGGTCCGAGAAAGCCGTAAATGGAGCCTTTGGGCACATTCAATGTCAGGCTGTTGACCGCGATCCGATCCCCGAATCGCTTCGTCAGCTGATTGCAGGAGATAGCGGATATCATCGTCCTTCCCCCTCGGCTGGCGAAGACAGAATGACATCCGCAGGCATGCCGGGCTTGATTTTGCCCTGACCGTCCGTGATCTCGATCGTGACGGCAAAGACAAGCTTGGTTCGTTCGTCCGGCGTTTGCACATTTTTCGGAGTGAACTCTGCCTTCTCGGATAGAAAGGTGACTTTCCCTGTAAAGGTTTCTCCTGGATACGCGTCGACCTGAATGCCCACTACCTGACCCGTCTGCACCCGGTTTAACTGGGCTTCAGGGATGTACACCTTGAGCTTGAGCCGATCTGCCTTCATCATCGTGAACAGATTGGCCCCCGTCTTGGCTACTTCGCCCTGCTCGATCGACCTGCGCAGCAGAATGCCGTCTGCAGGCGCCGTGATTTTCGTCTTCTCCAGCTGCAGCATCGCCTGATCCAGCTTGGCCTGCGCTTGCTGCTGCGCGGCCAGGAGAGCGCGAATCGTATAGCCCGTGCTTCCTTCCTTCAGCAAATCCAAATCCGCTGCAGCTCCTGCTTGCTGGGCCTGAGCTGTTCCCGCCTGGGCGACTGCGGCTGCCACCTCTCCCTGAGATGTGACGTACTGTGCTTCTGCTGCAGCCACTTGCGCCTCCAGCTGATTCACCTGCGTCATGGCCTGACTGACGAGCTCCTGCTGTGTCTCATAATCCTTTTGGGAAATGGCTCCCTGCAGAAACAGGGCTCGGGTCTCCGCCAATCGGTTTTGCTGGTAGGCGAGGGTGCGCTGTGCTCCCTGCAATTGGGACTGGGCCTGCTCACGCTGCTCCCTCGCCTTGCTGATCCCTGCCTCGGCCTGCAGCTTCCGGGCTTGCGCCATACGGATATTCGCATCTGCCTGCTGGACCGCAGCGATTCCTTTTTCAATGGAGGAGTCACGCGAGCCTGCCTTCGCTTCCTCCAAGCGGGCTGTCGCCTGCTCCCATGCGGCTTTTGCCTCCGCGACATTGATCTGGTAGCTGCGAGTGTCCAGCGCGGCTAACTCCTGGCCCGCTTTTACAGTCATCCCTTCCTCCCCATGCACTTCTGTAACCATGCCGCCGACTTCTGCGACGATGGGCCACTCCTCCGCTTCGATGGTTCCCGATAGTGACGGCTCCTGCTGAGAGAACCCGGCACAACCTGTTAAGGTGAACACCATTCCAGCGATCAAACCAAAAACACAGATGCGTTTCATACCATCACCTCTAAAATGAAATAATGTGAGTAATCACTCTCTTTTAATGTCAAAAAAATACCAGCTTTCTGCTGATTCCGATACGGATGGATAAATTCAAATATCGTTCATAAATGAAAAGTGAGTGATCACTCGCTCTCACTGTGATTATATGCTCCCGTTCGAAAAAATGTAAATCATTTTTTCTGCTCGTTTCGGGATTACCCTGCCAAATGCAAAGACTGCCACGCTACGTGCGGCAGTCTCCGTCGGTCCTTCCTTGCAGGCTTTTTCTCTTCCCTTTATTTCAGAACAGCCTCCACATCGCGGGTAATATAGGTTCCGACCTGCTCTCCCTGACAAATTCGGATCATCGCACCTGGCTGGTCGAAGTTGAATACGTGCAGCGGCAGCCCGTGATCGCGGGCCAGGATCATCGCAGACTGGTCCATCACCTTCAAATCTTTCCGTATCACCTCGTCGAAGGAAAGCGCCGTGTACTGCTTGGCGGATGCATCCTTTCGAGGATCGGCAGTGAAGACGCCATCTACCCCATGCTTGGCAACCAGAAGCGCGTCTACCTCTACCTCGAGTGCGCGTTGGACGGCAGGATAGTCAGTCGTCACGTAGGGCTGCCCGTTCCCCCCTGCAAATATGACCACGTAGCCCTTTTCCAGGTGATGCACGGCCCGTAGTCGGATGTACGGCTCCGCTACGGCATTGATCGGAACAGCAGTCATGACGCGAACTTCCCGGTTGACTCTTGCTTTGAGCACGCCACGCAGCATCAAGCTGTTGATGACCGTTGCCAATGTCCCGATATTATCCGCCTCCACCCGTTCGATTCCCCACAGGTCTGCCATGCTCCCGCGGAAAATGTTGCCCCCGCCGATGACGATGGCGACTTCGACACCTTGATTCAAAAGCGCCAGGATTTCACCGGCGATGTTTTCCAGCTGCTCCGGACTAAAGCCAAAGCCGTTGTCACCCGCGACGGCTCCCCCACTCAATTTGACCAAGACTCGCTTGTAGCGCATGCTGCCACTCCTCTCCCATTTTAAAAGTGTACGGGTTCGCTTGGGGCCGCCAAGCATTGTACCCAACGGGCAAAAGCCTCGCTTTGCTGCACTCATGCTGTATCCTTGTCTGTACAAAAAAAGAACGAAAGCCAAAATCGCTCTCGTTCTTCAGGTCAAAGGAATGAGACAGGCCAACCGACGCTGTTTTTTGCATAGCCTGCCCTCCCTTTTTCATCCATTCCAAAACTCTCCATTATTTTACGCAAAGAAGTTTGGAAAGTCAAAAGCATCCCGCTTGCCAGCCAAAATTTCAGTCATGAGACGATCGGCAACCTCACAGGCGAAGCGGTGTTCTTCTGCACTGATCATTCCCTTTTGCATGGCCTCATCCAGTTCATCCTGATCCAGCAGGTACACACGGTCATCGGGCAAGACGACGATGTCCAGATAAAGGTCGTCGTACCAAAGATGACCGTTTTCATCCTTCCCGTGGCCTTTGCAAATGTCGATGTACCACTGTACCGTATTCCCCAGTTCGTCCAGCATTTTGGTCACCGCATATGGTTTCCCATGAGGAAAATATTGCAAATAGACATACCCGCGGTCACCCACGCAAAGCATCTTTCCACCGACCGGCATATACGCCGGATCACTGACCTCGTCCAACGTCAAGCGAACGGCATAGCCGGTAAAAGACAACGCTTCTACCCATTTTTCCTGATAGCCCAGCCGTTTGACTCGCCTCCAGCCAGGACGGTCTGCACGTTTTCGCTTCATGGCCCGTTCTCCTCATCGTTAGCCTCTTCCTTGGAAGGTATGTAAGCTTCGTCCAAAGCTCGGCAAGCAAGCTTTCTCCATTTCACTCTACCACGAATTGGATCTTTTTGTCAGATGTGAAGAAAGACATGTCAGCCAAACGACATGTCGGTTCGATGGATTAACGCCCGCGGGAGCTTTCCTTCTGCAAATGACTGTGCCTACGCCCATAAAGAAAATAGACGAAGGTCCCGACTATGAGCCAGCCGATAAATCCAAGCTTGGTTACCAATGGCAGGCTGTAGACCAGATACCCGCAGAACACCACGGCAAGGATCGGCACCAGGGGCACGAGGGGTACACGAAAAGCCCGTTGCAGCCCTGGATTCGTATTGCGCAGGACGACGACACCGATGGACACGAGAATAAAGGCAAACAGCGTCCCGATGTTGGTCAGCTCCGCCAGTTTGCTCAAAGGCAAGAGACCACTGAAAATGGCCACCAATATCCCTACGATCAAGGTGCTTTTGCGCGGAACCTGCGTTTCTTTGTGCACCTGTGAAAAGATGGGGGGCAGCAAGCCATCGCGGCTAATGGCAAAAAACAACCGAGCCTGGCCATACATCATGACCAACAGCACGGTTGTAATCCCCACGATCGCTCCCAGTGAAATAAATCCCGCCACCCAATCCTGCTTGACGTAGGACAGTGCAAACGCCACTGGATTTTTGACGTTCAGCATTTCATAGGGAACGATTCCCGTCAGGGTCAGGGAGACTGCAATGTAGAGAACCGTACAGATCAAGAGGGAAGCGATAATTCCGATCGGCATATCACGCTGGGGATTGCGAACCTCTTCTGCTGCTGTCGATACCGCATCGAACCCGATGAAAGCGAAGAACACAGTCGCTGCCCCTGTCGCTACCCCTGCAAATCCAAATGGCATGAAAGGGCTCCAATTCTCAGGCTTGACGTAGCCGATTCCGACAGCGAGAAACAAAAGAACGACGATCAGTTTGATGAACACCATGACGGTATTCAAACGGGCGGATTCGCGCGTTCCTTTCATCAAGAGCAAGGTAATGACAAAAATAATGACGACCGCCGGCATATCAATAATCGTTCCTTTGGAGGCGTCGAATGCGCTGGTGAGGGCGACGGGCAGCGTAATGCCGAACCCTTCCAACAGTCCTTGGGCGTAACCCGACCATCCGCTCGCCACGGCTGCTGCCGCGACCCCGTATTCCAAGATCAAGTCCCACCCGATCATCCAGGCGACCAGCTCCCCAAACGCAGCATAGCTGTACGTATAGGCGCTGCCGGAAACAGGGACAGTCGATGCAAATTCTGCATAGCACAGGGCTGCAAAGACGCACGCCAGTCCGGACAGGACGAAGGAAAGCACCAGTGCTGGACCCGCGTGGACAGCGGCCGCCACACCGGTCAAAACAAAAATGCCTGTTCCAACGATGGCTCCGATCCCGAGCATGGTCAAATCAAACGCGCTCAAGGACTTTTTCAGGGAGCCCGACTTGCTCTCTGATTGCCTAAGCAGCTCTTCTATTGCCTTTTTTCGCAGTAATTGCTGACGTAATGACATCATGACTCCCTCCAATGGCGGCCCGTCTTTCTATTTTTCCAGTGATAGAAAAACAGTTGAAGTTTGAGCTGTTACAGGGGAATTTATGCATCACTGGAAAGCACCAGCAAAAAACGCTGATCCCATTACGGACCAGCGTTTCGTTATTTTCTTTATTTCCTTTACAAACGAACGGCTGCACCGCCTGCGAGCAAATACAGATAACGATCGATTTCCTGGTCCGTCTTGAGGATTTGCTGGATCGCCCGAACGTATAGCTTGATTTGCCCTTCGTAGCGCTTCGTGATCTCTTCGATGACGGCAGGGGAAGGCTCTTTGCCCATCCAGTCCGTTTTGAAATCAATCAGGGTCAAGCGTCCATCATGATCCTCCAGCAGGCAGTCAATCACGCCCTGAACAATCACCTGCTCACTCGAGTCCTCTCCAAGCTCAGGCTCCACTTCATGTGCCGGTA
Organism: Brevibacillus choshinensis; assembly: GCF_016811915.1. Taxonomy (NCBI): domain Bacteria; kingdom Bacillati; phylum Bacillota; class Bacilli; order Caryophanales; family Paenibacillaceae; genus Brevibacillus; species Brevibacillus choshinensis. The sequence goes on from NZ_CP069127.1 coordinate 5,376,561, forward strand.
TCGCCATGGTAAATGGCAGCTCGCGATGCACCACTTTTGCCTGCTTCATTTTCAAGCCCAATGGATCTGCGAAGAATCGAGCGATCTGACCTGCATCCACCGCTCCGAGCTGTTCCTCAGTCAAAAAGCGGCGTGCAGCCAAATTCGCCAGTTGCTCACGAATGTCAGCCTCGTCGAGTGGCCGGTTCAGGTCGAGATGCTGCATCAGCAAGTGAGTGATGGTCCCTTTTTCGGCCCCAGTCAATTTGCTTGGCTTCTGCTCTGTCAAAAACTTCGGCTTTTCCGTAATGGAAGGCAGAACAACCGTCGTGCCACCCTTACCCGTACGAGCCTGCCGCTTCAGCTCACTGACACTCCACTTGGCAGGGACGCGCGAAGCTGCCGGATGGGGATCTCTCCATCCCAATATGCTCTCGATTTTCTCGCGCTGTTCGTCATCCTTCGGTCGCTCGCTGATTTCTTCCCGCCGGCTCATGCGTTCCCATAAAGATGCATCGTCCGTATCAGCGTTGGTTTGTTCCCGCAGCTCTTCCGCCTGATGGAAGTGGAAGGACCACAGCGAATCGTCCGGGATGGATCTCACATGGACCGTCTCTCCTGCCCCGCACTCCTGCGGATAAGCTCTGAGTAATCCCGCTGCCGGATGACGCAGCAGCGCTCTGCCGACCCAATCCAAGTAGCCCTTTGCCTGAATCAAATCTTCGTCACTCAGGCGCTCCTTGTCCCCTTGTCTTCCCCAATCAGTGACGCTCTTTGCCAAATCCTTGGCAGAGCCGACCATGATCAGCTTCTCGCGTGCGCGCGTCAACGCTACGTAAAGAACCCGCATTTCCTCGGCGAGCATGTCCCGGCGAAGCTGCTGGCGTATGCCCAGGGCAGCGAGGCTGGGGTAGCGCAGCTGAAGCGCCGGATCGAATGCCATCGGACCGAATCCCAAGTCTTTGTGCAGCAAAAATTGGCTTTTGAGATCCATCGTATTGAACTGCTTGCCCATTCCCGCCACAAACACGACCGGGAACTCCAGCCCTTTACTCTTATGGATTGTCATGATGCGAACGACATCTTCGTTTTCCCCCATCGTCCGCGCTTCGCCCAGATCATTGCCCGCTTCCTGGAGGCGATCGACGAATCGGAGAAAACGGAACAGTCCACGATAAGAGCCCGCTTCATACTGCCGTGCCCGATCGTACAGCGCGCGCAGGTTAGCCTGGCGCTGCTGGCCATTCTCCAGTGCCGCCACATAGTCCAGATAGCCTGTCTCTCGGTACAGCACAGACAGCAGCTCGGACAGAGCACCGCGCCTAGCCTGCGTCCGCCACTCGCGCAGACGGGAGAAGAAGTAGCGCAGCCTTCGCTCCCAGCCCTCTCCTGCGGGCTGCTCTTCCGCAAACTGTACGACCGCCTGATGAAACGGGCCGGACGCGTACTGGATGCGAATCTGTGCCAGATTCTCTTCTCTCAAACCAACGATAGGAGAGCGAAGAACGGCAGCCAGCGGAATATCCTGCAGCGGATTGTCGATCACACGCAGCAGGGAGAGCATCGTCTCCACTTCGGTTGCACTGAAATAGCCGGCCGTTTGCTCCGCGTACACCGGGATACCCGCCTCGCGCAGCTCCTCCTGCATGGTTTCTCCCCAGCCGGAGGTAGCTCGCAGCAAAATGACGATGTCGCGGTAAGCCAGCGGGCGAAGACCTCCTGCTTTCTTGTCAAAGACGAGCAGCGGAGCCTCTCCCTCTCCAGGCTCCATCCAGCTGCGAATGCGTTTGGCGATCAGACGCGCCTCCAGCTGGGCGACACTGGCTTCTTCCGCATTTTCAGCGTTGCCGTCAGGGATACCGGCCCCCTCCGCCTCGTCATTTCCATCTGTCACCGTCGCGGCTTCTCCGTCGGTTTTGCTTCCCTTCCTGTCGATCAGATGGACTTCGGCCTGCAGCCTTCCTTCCTCCGCATCAGGATAGGAAGCCCGGTGAATCAGCTCGGCTGACGGGTCGTAATCGATCTCCCCTACGCCCGGTGACATGATTTGGCGAAACAGGAAGTTGACGGCGTCCACCACTTCCCGTCTGCTGCGGAAATTGGCAGCCAGATCAATGCGCAGTCCTGGCGGCTCCACGCCCTCATCCCAATCACCGCCCTCCCCTTCCTTCTGGTAGGTGAGGTACTTCTCCAGGAACAGCTTTGGCTCCGCCAGACGGAAACGGTAAATACTCTGCTTCACGTCCCCTACCATAAAGCGGTTCGCCACTCCGTTGATCGCTACATCGCGTGACACCATCCGCAGCAGTGTTTCCTGCACCAAATTGATATCCTGATACTCATCGACCAGCACCTCTGCAAATTGCTCCCGCAGCTGCAGGGAGACCTCCGACGGCATCATCGCACCGTCCTCCCGCTTCTCCGTCAAAACACGCAGGGCGAGGTGCTCCAGGTCGCCAAAGTCGACGATGGAGCGGGACCTCTTCTCCTTTTGGAACGCCTCCGCAAACGCCGTTACCAGTCGGGAGAGGGTATTCATGTATGGCCCCAATGCGCGAAGGTCAGACACGTACTGATCGGCAGACATGGAGAAATACTGCTCGGAAAGCTCGCCCAATGTCTTTTTCACGCCGTTGCGCAAGTCTTGCACTTGCTCCTTGATTCCCGCATCCGTCCCTTTGACAGGGGGCAGTTTTGCAAACGAGACGAGGCTTACCGCCAGCGTGGCAGCATCCCACCCCTTTCGGCAGGCGTAGCTTGCTCGCTTGAGCGCATCCGCCTCCGCTTCGAGCAGGGGCAAGTAAGCTGCAGGACCCTCCGGTGAAGACGCGAGATTGATGGCACGGCGCAGTTTGCCTTCCATCCCCGCCAGCTCCAATTCAAGCGAGCGGAGGATGCTGCGTGCCCACGCAAGTCCGTCGAGCCCTTCACGACCTGCCGCAGCAAACATGTCTGCCGCTTCCTGCAGCCAGTACTCCGGCTCGGGATGACTGCGGGAAAACTCATACAGCTTCAAGATCAGGGACGCCAGAATTTGATCGTCCTGACCGTCCAGCATGATATCGGCAAGCGCATGGAAGTCAGAGTCGTCTTCGTACCAGCTCTCGAGCTGTTCCTCGAGGACGTCCTGCCGAAGCAGCTCGCCTTCCAGCTGGTCGGCGATGCGAAAATCGGGATCAAGCTCAATCAGATAGTAGTACTGCCGCAATATCCCCAAGCAAAACGAATGCAGCGTCGTAATCGTCGCACGCTGGAGCAAGGCAAGCTGCCTGCGCAGATGAGCAGAATGCGGCTCTTCCTTCAGCGCCTTGCGCAGAGCATCGCCGATCCGGTGCCGCATTTCTGCCGCAGCCGCATTGGTAAAGGTCACGACGAGGAGCTGATCGACGCCGATCGGTTCTGTCTCATCCATGATTCGTCGAATGATCCGCTCTACAAGAACAGATGTCTTCCCCGAACCGGCAGCGGCCGCCACGAGCAGATTGCTGCCGCGCTGGGTAATCGCCTGCCACTGTTCATCCGTCCATTGCTCAGGCTTGGCCTGCATGATCTGTTGCGTCGTCACTTAGCATCCCCTCCTCTCCTGTCAGCTGCTGTTCAAGCATGCTCCAGATTTGCTTATTGTTCCACTTCGTCAATTGACGGTGCTGATTGCCGCCTGTCTCACCGTCAAATTGGCATACCGGCTTGTAGGAGCAATAGTCGCATGCAGTCATCGTACCGTTTGAATACGGATCGATGTGAATGGCCCCGTTGGTCATCCGCGTGCTGATTTCTTTCACCGTATCGCGCACATACGTCGTCAGCGCGTGAAACTGCTCGGCAGTAGCTACAGATGAACGCGACGAAAGCGTGCCGTCTTTTTTCAGCTCAAAAGGAACCAACTCGGATGCGCCTTGCTCGACCTGTGCATCCATCATCCGCGCCAGCTCCGGATCAGCGAGCATTAGCCCTTTCATCCGCAGGCGCTTGGCCCTCTCTCGTGCTGCCTCATCCGAGGACAGGAGCCGCTTTGCCGTCACGAACGGGTCAGCCACCTGGTAATAGAAGACCCCGCCCATCTCAGCCTGTTTTCCCAGCCATTCTTCTGCATTGGCAACCACGACATCGAGGTAAACCAACAGCTGCAGATTTAGGCCGTTCCAGACATCGGAAAGCTGAAGCTGCTTGGGACTTGATTTGTAGTCGATCACGCGCAGATAAGGCACATCCTCATCAAGAGATTGGTCCACCCTGTCAATCCGCCCGATCAATTGCAGGTCCACGCCATTTTCCAGCTGGAGGGCCAGTCCTGGCAGATCGCCGCTCGGTCCAAAGGAAACCTCCAGGCCAACCGGAGCAAAACGACTTCGCTTGGCGTGCTCCCCGAGGACGTAGATGGCCCTGCCGACTGCCCGCTTCAGCTTGCCGGACAGATAGCGATAGCGCGCCGTCCGTGTCAAAATGCTGCTCCGCGTCGCGGGAACGAGTTCTTCGACGACATCGCTCGCGAGCTGCATGCTGTTTGCCTCCGTCAGCTTGCCCCACTCGAGATGTTCCTCGTTCATCTTTTCCACAGCCCGCTTCATGGACGCGTGGAAAAGCTCGCCCACATCAAAACGCTCGAGCTTGTACAACGTGCGCTCGGCCAGTCTGAGGCCATGGGACGAAAAGTGAGAAAACGGACAGGACTGAAAGCGCTCCAGTCTGGATACGCTCATCTTCAGCTGCTTCCCATACAAACCGAGGCTCGTTTCGTATCCCAGCTCAGACGGCAAGTTGGTGTAGCGCAGTCCGGACAACAGCCACTTCTCCCGCGCCGCATCCGTGGAGGAACGGATGAACCAGTCGTATGCTTCCCACCAGAAAACCGGCAGCTCTCCTGTTTTTTTCATCGCCCGCAAGAGCGTCAGCAGATGGCTGAACACACGCCTCGGATGCCCCAGCAAAAAGGCATCGGTCTCTGGTTCACCCGTCGGCTCGTTATGGAAAAACTGATGCGGGATATCCGGCAGCACTTCCTTCACCCGCGAAAAAACGGAGGATGGGAGCAAAGCAGCCCCTTCATGGTCCGCCAAAGCGCAGCTCAGCATCAAGCGCTCCGACGGCCTCGTCATCGCCTGATACAGCAAATACGGCTCCGCCATCAGGCGCTGCTTTGCGCTTGGAGCAAGCTCCACACCCATTTCCGCGAGACGCTCGCGCTCTGCTTCGTCCAGAATGCCGTCTTCTTTGGGGCGCAGCGGGATGACGCCTTCGTTTACCCCGAGTACGAACAAAGCCTTGACGTCAGGCTGACGCGAACGCTCCATCGAACCGATCAGCACCTGATCCAACGCCGGAGGGACGAGCCCGAGCTCGATCGTCTCAAGGCCTGTATCCAGAATCCGAGCGTACGTCGCCAGATCCATCGTTTCTTCTCCCATGACCTCTACGACTTGATCCATCAGCTCGATGAGGCCCGTCCACAGCTGGCCATGCACCTGTGCTGCATCCAAATCTCCCGCCTCTTCCGCCATTCGCTGCCAACGCTCCAGCTTGCTGGGCACGTCCAGAGAGAGGAGCAGATTGTACAAAGCAGCAGTCATGGCTCTGACATTCTTTCCTGTCGCCTGCTTCATCTCTTTTTCAAAGGCAAGCAGTGGCGCTCCGTATTTGCGGCGCAAAGAATCGACGGCCGCATCCTCTTCGGCTCCTGCTGCACCCCGAAAATGCCAGGCCGAATCGTCTGCCCACTGCGATCCATAGACACCGTGTGCCAGCACGTAGTTCTCCAGTTGATCGACTTCTCTTCGCGTCATCGCATCGTCCAGAATGTCTACGGCGAACAAATCTGTCTTCAGGCAGCGGAACACCGCATCGTAACGCCACTTGGTCACAATCACCTCGAGCGCCGAACGTACAAGCTCCACCAATGGGTGATGCAGGACGGTGCGCTTTTGATCGAGGAAATGCGGAATGCCGTAGTCCGTAAAGATCGTGCTGATCTCATCCGCGTACGTCCCGATTTCCCTAAGCAAAATCGCCATGTCCTTCCAGCGGTACCCCTCTTCGCGTGCGAGCTTTACGATGTGAAGCGCGACGGCCTCCACCTCCGCGCGCCTGTTGGCAGCCGTCAGCAGGGACACCTCTCCCATCCGCAGCGGCTTCGGTGCGGCTCCCGGATCGCCCCACTGAAAATAGGTCTGCTCCATTTGACCGAGCCAAGGACTGTTTGCAAAGCGGATCGAATCATTCAACAGCAGCGGCGGCTCGATTCGGACACCTGACTCCCTGGCCATCAGCTCCAGCGCCTGATACGTACCCAAGGTCGGGTGGAACAGCCCCAATTCATCGACCGAGGCATGTCGTTCCGCCGGGTCGAGTGTGAGGGCAATCGTCACTTTCCGGGCATGAATCATCAATTGCTCGATCAGGCGCAGCTCCTGGTTCGTAAACCCGGTAAAGCCGTCGATGAAAATTTCCGAGCGCTTGATATACGCAGAGTCTGGAACCATCACAGCCACACGGTTCAGGATGTCGTCAGCATCGCAATAACCTTCGGACAAATACTCTTCGTAGGCGGCCATGATCAGCCGCAAATCATTGATCTTCTGATTCAGGTTTGCACTGCCCCACTCCAGATTTTCCGAGTGGGCCAGTGTCACTCCGTACGATTTGAATTCGCTGATCAGGCGTCCCAGCTGGGAAGCAAAGCCGGGCTGCATGGCAGAGCGCGTGAACATTTGCAGCTCTTCCTTATGGCGCTCCAGCAGCATGCGCAGCACCATGTGCTTTCCCAAATCATCGACGGGAATCAGCGTCAAGTCTCCCAGCTCCTGCAGCAAGCGATGACCCAGCCTGCCGAAGCTGAGCACCTGCGTGCCGATTACCCCGTTCAGTCCCGGCAATGTCGCCAAGGCGTATTCCTCTTGAAAGCTGGCTTGCTCCGGAACGAGCAGAATCATCGGTGTCCCCAACGGATCGACTTTCAGGCGCTCGTGCATCTGCTGGTGAATCGCTGTCGTTTTCCCCGTCCCTGCTCGTCCCAGCACAAATTGAACGGCCATATTTCTCTCTCCTCGCTATTCCATTTCCAGATGAAGCTTGCTTCCCGCTCCCATCGGCTCAGCCGGAGTGACCACCAGCCTGCGCGGCATCCGCACGCGGATTTCCGGTACGTGGCTGATGACCCCGATCGTGAAGTCGTCCATCCGCAGTCGTTCCAGTGCGTCCATGACCACCTCCAGCAGCTCGGGGTCAAGCGTCCCAAATCCTTCATCGAGGAAGAAGAACTCCAGGCGTCCCCCGCGCATTTGAATCTCCATGGACAGGGCAAGTGCCAGTGACAAGGAAGTCAGGAATGTTTCCCCGCCAGACAAGGTACTGACAGGACGACGCATTCCGCCTGCTGCCTCATCCCGCAGAACGAATTCGCCCTCGTCACCGATTTCCAGTGCGTAGCGGTTGGCGGTCATCTTTTTCAGATGATACGAAGCATCCCGCGCGATGGAGGCCAATTTTTCTTCGGCGATGAATTGGACGAATGCCTTGGCTTCGAACAGCTTTTTCAGCTCCTCGAGACGGCTTTGCTCATCCTGCTGTTCTTCCAGCTCTTTTTGCAGCGCAAGCCATTTCTCGTGGTTGCCCTCCATCCGGTCTACTTGCTCCTTGGCTACCGCGACCTGCTTTTGCACCTCCTGGAAGTTTTGCTCCCAGGCCTCCCACTCTTGCCGCGCCAGCATGAACTCTTCGGCTGTAATCGAGCGTCCATCCAGCGACTGCACCAGTCGTTCCTCGTCATAGCGTAGCTGGTCGCGCGCTTTGTCATAGGCTTCAACCAACTGGACGGCTTCCTGCAGCTGACCAAGCTCGGCATACAGCTGGCGCACCTGCTCCACATTCTCCATACCGCTCTCTAGTAAAGCGTGCTGCAGGGCTTCATGCGCTTCTGAGCGTTGACGTGTCAGGACAGCAAAAGCCTCCGTATGCTTGACCAGATTGTTCTGAACGGACTCTCGGACAGCAGCTGATTGCGTTCGCTTCTCTTCTGCATCAGCCACCGCCTGGCGCAGGCTTGCCAATGCTTCCTCAACCTGCTGCAGCCGCTCGCGGGCAGGCTGTCCACCCGTTCGTTCCAGCCACTGCACGTGCTTTTGCTCCCACATCCGTTTGCGGTCGCTGAGCTTTTCTCCGACAGCGCTCTCCCGCAGCTTCCATTCGCTGCGACGTGCCTTTGCAGTGTCACATTGTGCCATAAGGGTCCCGCGCAGCTGCTCTTTTTCTGCTCGGATGCTTTGCAATCCAGCCATTTGGCGATCTCGTCTGCCGATTTCTTCGTAGCTTCCGTCGATTTCGTCGATGAGCATGTCTTTGCGTTTGGCATCCAGCTCTTCCGCAGCACGCTGGAGCTTCTCTTCGGCCAGCTGCAGACGTTTTTTCCCTTCCGCAATGGATTGGTCCAATTGCTCCATGATCAAGGTACTGCGCTCCAAAAGGCGCTTTTGTCCCGCTTCTTCCTCGCGAAGCACCTCGATTTGCTGCGCCAGCTTTTCCCGCTGCTCTCTTTGACGCTCCCGCTCGGCCTGTTTTGCCGCGAGCTCTTTTTCTTCGCGCTGGTAGATACCCAACAGCTCATCAAACGAATCAACCGCCCAAGTTTCCCCGTATCCGCTGCACTCTTTTTTGAGTGCATCCAGGCGTGCCAGCAGAGATTCCCGCTCTTGTTTCAGCGCAGTCAGACGTTCTTCCAAAGAGGATTGCTCCCCTTTGGCGGTGAGCAACGCTTCCTTCGCCAAGCGTGCCTGACGCTCTGCCTCGCGCAGGGCTTCCTCCGCCGCCTTGCTGCGGGAGCGGAGCTCGTCCCCCTCCGAACGCACTTCCTCCTGTCCTGGGTGCTGCACATCCCCGCTCTTGTGGTGTGTGGCGCCGCATACCGGGCACTCCTCGCCGTCCACCAGCCGTTCGCGCAAATAGCGGGCCATATTTTCCTGCTGCCAGCGATCCAACGTCTCGCGCAGCTCATTGAACAGCGTCTGCTGCTCGGCAGCCACCGACTCTTTGGCGTCGCTCTCCGCTTGCAAGTCTTTCCAGCGTGATTCTGCCTGCTTTTGCTCTCCGCCAAATCGCTCCCACTTTTCCTGCCAGTCCGCTTTTTGCTGCAAAAGCTCCCGCCACTGGCGCCCGATCTGCTTCATGTCATTCAATACCGTCCGGGCATGCTCCCACTCGCTATCGGTGAGAACCGGCTGAGCATCCGGGGCTGCCAGCTGCTGCTTGGCCGTTTCCAGTCGCTGCGCACTCGCCTCCCACGCCACTCGCTGCTGCTGCGCCTGTTTTGCGGCTTCTTGCAGCTGCTGCTCTGCCGCTGTCACTTCATCCGCGAGCTCCTGGCGCTTTGCACGCTCTCGCTCCCACTGCTGCTTGGCTTCCCTGGCAGCGGATACCTGATCACGCCACTCGGGAGTGACGGCAGCCTGTTTCATCTGCTCGTCGAGTCGCTTCCACTCCTGCTCCCAGACTTGCAGCGCTTCTTCATCCCGTGCCAGCTGTTCTTCCGTTTGGGTCAGGGCAGCTGCTATTTCGCTGCGTTCACGCTCCAGACTCGTCCACTCTTCGCGGATCTGGGCCAGCTCCGCCTCCCATTCCTCCGCTTGGGCCAGCCTGCCTTTTTGCAGCGCCAAATCCGGCTCCTGGGACAGCAGCACCGACTGGGCACTCCGATATTCCAGCTCAGCAGCCTCCACCATGACGCGGGCGCTCTCCTGCTCCTCACGGCTGCGCTCGACCGCCTGACCTGTTGCCAGCCACTCCTGCTCCAATCGCTCCCACTGCTGCACAAGCGGCCACAGTCGTACGCTTGACTCCCAGCCGCGAATGCGCGTTTTCCACAACTCGATTTCAGGCTGACGGGCAGTGTAGTCCTGCAGCTGCTCCCGGACGCGAGCGAGCTCCTGCTGCCACTGGTACAGCTGCTCCATCGTCTTGAGCTTGCCTGACAGCTCCAGCTTTTGCTGGACGTATTCCTGTTCCTTCTGCGCCGCCTCGGCCCACGTCTGCCTTGCCGCCGCAAGCGCTTCGTATCCGGCATCTCCCAGAGCCGCAGCCTCCAGCTGCAAGCGATGCATTTGCTCCTTTGCCTGCTCCAATGCATGTCGAACGCGCTCACTCAGTTTCTCGCCGTATATATGTAAGCGGAACATCCTTTGCAGCATTTCATTGCGTTCGCTTCCTTTGAGCGTCAGGAACCGGGAAAATTGCCCTTGCGGCAGTACCACCGCACGAGTAAAATCTTGCAAGGTCAGCCCAATCAGTGACTCGATCGCTGCGGTAGCCATCGTCGCCTTGGACTCCAGCACCACATCCGGCTCTCCCGTCAATGCTCCCGATTGAATGAGGCGAACCTCCGGCTGACGTTTGTTCCCCTTTTTATCCAGACCGAATTCACGCTCTACCGTGTATTGCTTGCGATCGTCACCTTTCCCCAGCTCAAACGTGAAAGAAACAAAAACCCGCTGTTCCAGCTGATTGAGCACTTCCTTGGGATGGTTGCCTCCCCCGAGGCGAACCACTTGACCGTAGAGCGCAAGCGTAATCGCGTCCAAAATGGTGGACTTTCCGCTTCCCGTGGGACCGAATATCCCGAACAGTCCGGCCTGGCAAAGCATTTCGAAATCGACTTCCTGCAATTCGCGGTAGCTGTGCATTCCAGACAGCTTTAATCTGATCGGTCTCACTGCGCTTCCTCCTCTCCCCCGGTTTCCGCAAGCAAGCGCTCAAACATCGCAACCAAGCGATCATCCGGCTGGGCTCCCCGCTTTCTCTCGTAAAAGCGGCGGAACAGCTGATCCGGTGTCAGCTCTGCCAGCTCCACACGCTCGTCACGCTCATCCTTCTCTTGGTCATCCCGCACGACTACACGCTGAATCTTGAGGAAATCATCACTCAATTTTCGCAAACGCTGAAATTCTGCCGGGTCGATCACGTCAGACACATGCAGCTCCAGATCGATCCACGCCCCTGCGTCTCTGCCCTCCGAAAGCCAGCGCTCCACCTGCTCGATCCCTTCCGTCGCCTTCCAGCGGGCCAATGGACGACCGCTCGTCAAATAAATGATCTCTTCCTTGACCTCCGCGCCCGGCACCACATCGACCAGCACCACGGCCTTGCTCTGCCCGGCCTCGGAAAAGCTGTACGATAAAGGGGAGCCGCTATAGCGAACCAACGGCTTGTCCCTCAGCTTTTGCAGCCGGTGCAGATGTCCGAGCGCCACATAGTCGGCCTTCTCTGGGAACGCGAGCGGAGAAACGGTCATGGCCCCGCCAATCTGAATCGGCCGCTCCGAATCCGTCTCAAGTCCGCCCATGACAAACAGATGGCTCGTCACGAGATTGACCGTATCGTCGCGGAAATGGACGGACAGCTCCTCAAAAAGCGCAGCGATCCGCTCAGAAAAAGCCAGCTGCATATGTTCCTGTGAGAAGCTCTCGGAAAGCAGCTCCTTCAAACGGGATTCGGATGGATACGGCAGCGCCAGCACGACAGCATGGTGCTCGCAGCCCGGAACAGACAGCTCCAGCCAGGATGGCCCTCCAGCGACGATCCGCACCCGATCCTCCGAAGTCTCCTCAGGTGTAAGCGGAGATTCCTTTGGAAGCCCCAGCAATACAATGCCATGCTTGGTGGCAAGTGGCGCTGCTGCCCTGACCCGCTCCGGCTGGTCGTGGTTTCCTGCGATTACAATTACCCCGCGCGTGCCTTCGGAAGAAAGTCGCTCCAAGGCTTCGTAAAACAGCTCCTCTGCCCATGCAGGCGGGTTGACGGAATCGTATACGTCGCCTGCGATCAGCACCAGATCGACGCTTTTCTCGTCCGCAATCCGGCACAGCTCGTCCACGAATGCCGCTTGCTCGATCCGGCGATCCCGACCTTCCAGCTGGCGCCCAAAATGCCAGTCGGCCGTATGTAATATGCGCATGCCCATCATCCTCTCATCACGATCATGTGTTTGCTTTTCATTGTAACAAAAGACAGAGGCAAGCGCGGTTGAAATTTACTCCACTTGGCGGGTAACTTTTGGCGTATTCCAGCGTCTACTTACTATCGCTTCCATTGCATCCTATCCCGGAAAGGAGCACACGCATGATCCAGTACGCCAATGAACGCGTCACCGTTTTTCAAAGCGCATTGTTTCAAACCACATCCACTGTCATTTCGCTGGACGAACTTCTCATCATCGTGGACCCCAACTGGCTTCCCCATGAAATCCGTGAGATTCAGGAGCACGTCCAGTCCATTCGGGGGAACAAAGAGCTCTATCTGTTGTTTACCCATGGTGATTTTGACCACATCATCGGCTACCGCGCCTTTCCTGATGCCAAAACGATCGGAAGCATCGGCCTTCAAAACCATCCCAAAAAGGAGTACAAGCTCCATCTGATTCACGATTTCGATGCCACCTATTATTGTACGAGAAATTATCCAATCGAGTTTCCCGAGCTGGATGTCGTGGTGACGGAAGATGGACAGCAGCTGAAACTCGGCTCGTCTACCCTGCACTTTTACCTTGCCCCTGGTCACTCCGCAGACGGGTTGTTTACCGTTGTCGACTCGATCGGCCTTTTCGTAGCAGGCGACTATCTCTCTGATTTTGAGCTTCCGTTCATTTATGACAGCGCAAAAAGCTACAAGCAGACCATCCAGCAATCCCTGCAAATCATCGACGACCATCAGATCAAGCTGCTCGTTCCCGGTCATGGCCTGACCACGGACAGTCAGCCGGAGATGAAGCGACGGGCTTTGGTGGCCTTGGATCACCTGGAGCGATTGACGCAGGCCGTCCTCGCGGAAGACGAGGCTGCAATCGCGAGCATCGAAGTTGAGCATGCCTTCTTCTCTCCGACCACGCAGGAATCGCACAAAGAAAACGTCCGTATCATTCGCAGTGAGTATCTGGGCAAGTGAAGAAACAGAAAAGCCGCCTACCCTTTCTCGGGGCAAGCGGCTTTTTGCGCGTTATTTTCTCGACTTGTCTAATCGAGGGGATTTCACCGACTGCAGGCACATGTAGCAGATGACTCCAAACAAGATCGTAATGATCATCGAGTGCAGGAGTGTCGCGTACAGATGCAGCTGGAACAAGACCACGAAGCCGCCGCTGAAAACCTGCAGGACAACCAGCGCAAAAGCGATGATGCTGGCTCCGTACAAATCACGGCGCGTTTCTTTGAAGTGCTTGACCGCGTAGATCAGATTCAGCAAGAGCAAGATCAAGAGCAGCATGGCGCCGAGTCTGTGCACAAACTGGATGCCTACTTGACCGGACAGCTCCGGAATCAGCCGTCCCTGGCACAGCGGCCAATCCGTGCAAGCCATGCTGGAACCCGTGTGCCGCACGTATGCACCCAGGTATACGACGCCATACGCGTAAACGGACACGCCCCAGATCCAGTTGCGGAAGCCTTTCGATGCAGTCGACTGCACCATGCCCTCCATTCTGTCCCTCTGAAGGACGAATCCCGTCAGCAGAAACACTCCGGTAAATGCCAGCAAGGAGAAGCCGAAGTGAAGAGCGAGAACGGCCGAGGATTGCGGCCAGATGACGGCCGATGCTCCGAGAATCGACTCCAGTACGATAAAGAAAAAACCGAACAGAGCCAAATTGCGAACTTCCTTGTTGCCTCGATAATAGCGCCAGCACAGCACGGAGAAAAGAATCACAATGATGCCGGCGATACCTGTAATCAAGCGATGCGTATATTCAATGATCGAAGCCAAGGTATACTCCGGGACCCATTTGCCATTGCAAAGCGGCCAGTCATTTCCGCATCCCAGACCGGAATCCGTTTTGGTCACAAGCGACCCGGCAACCATAACGATAAACATGACGAGAGTAGCGATAACGGCGAGAGGTTTCAGCCATTTTTCCATAGTGAATACACCCTGTTTCCTGTGAGGATAGAGGTCCTTTATCCTAGACCCCATGCGTCGTGTCCCCTCTTACGATAATGAAACATCCCCTGCTAAGCAAGGGATGTTCCGTGAACATTTAGTGAGTGTTTCGTGTCAATAATGGTACACCATTGTGCTGATGACGACAGACGCACAGAAGACGGTCAGATAAAGAATGGAATAGCCGAAAAGCTTGCGTGCCCATGCGAGGTCGTCCTTGGCACGGAAGCCTTGGAACAACAGCACCATGTACACGAGACCCATGATCCCCATCACGATCAGGTAGACGTAGCCTACGCTGCCGTGAATAAAGAGCAAGAGGGACGCCGGGAATAATACAGAACCCCAAAGCACCATTTGGCGCTTTGTTTCTGCGAAGCCTTTGACTACTGGTAGCATTGGCAAATTCCCTGCTCGGTACTCTTCCGTTTTCAGCATAGCCAGCGCCAAGAAGTGCGGCGGCTGCCACAGGAACAGAATCAGGAACAACAGCCATGCTGCCGGATCCATGTTATTCGTGACGGCTACCCAGCCAATGACGGGCGGAGCAGCACCGGAAATACCGCCAATAACGGTATTGAGTGTCGTCACACGCTTCAGTGGCGTGTAGATCAACACGTAGAAAATGTGACCGATCAATCCCCATACAGCTGCCAGCGGGTTCGCAAAGACAGCGAGAACGGCCAATCCAGCCAAAAGCAGCCCAATCCCTACGAGCAAAGCGTTACGAGGGGAAATACGCCCTGTCGCTACTGCGCGGTTTTTGGTGCGCTTCATTTTCATATCCAGTTCACGATCATAAAAGTTGTTCAACGCCGCACCCGACATGATCACCAAAGCGGTGCCAAGCATGGTGAGGATAGCTAATTTCCAGTCTGGAAAACCGTAAGATGCCAACCATAAAGCCGCAAATGTCGTCATCAGGTTGGACATGGTAATACCAGGCTTCGTCAGTTGTACGTAGTCGCGCCAGGTTGCCTGTTCTACCGGTTGTGCCTGCAAGGCAGTATCGGCATCGAGCGATTCCTGCATTGTTACTTGCTGGTCCACATTTTGTACCTCCTGTCTGAATCTATCTGAACATCCGAATTCGCAATTGACAAACTATCTTTCATTGTAGGCAATATTCGCGAAGCAAGTCAACTTCAAAGAGGGCTTTCCATTACCATCCAAAGATGACGTCGAGGACACCCGCCGTCTCCCCACCAGGGTAAATCAGATACAAAAGCGTGTACACGGTTGCGCCTGTAATGGCCGTAACGAACCAGACAATCGACGTCCACGGACCAATCTTTCTATGCTTGGCAAATTCTTTCTTGTATGCGAACCGAAGAGTAATCAGCCCCATCACTCCGCCTACGGTCGCCAATACGATATGGAAGATCAGGAACGTCTGATAGATCGGTTTGAGACTATCGGGCCCGCCGAAATGCGTATTCCCTACGAAAGCAGTGCGTGATACGTAAGTAACGAAGAAGATCGTCGCACAAATGGCGGCCCACTTCATGATTTTCATATGTTTTTCTATTTGTCGCTTTGCAATCGCATACCAGCCAAACGCGACCAAGATGCCGCTAATGACGATAAACGAAGTGCTGATCGTAGGCAACAAAATGGACATTTCCTACACCTCATTCACGTTTTCTTTCTCTTTTTACACGCCGCCTTCTTCTGTGGCAGGCGTCTTCATCAAAATGGGCGCAGGCTGCTGATCCATTGGCAAATCGTCCTGCTTCTCCTGTTTATACCAGTTATAGAAGACATAGGCAAGCACCGAGCCGTACACAAGCTCCTGAACAAGCTTCATGATGATACCGCCCAGCCGTTGGTCACTGAAGGTGTTCAAGCTCTCAAAAAGCTGAGGCGCCTGCATGTAAGTGGCATACAGCGGATTCTCGGCAAAGATGATCAGCGCACACGCAGGTGTGATCAATACGCCATTGGCAAAGATGTACGCGAGCTTCTTTAATCCCGCCAGCTGTTTTTGATTGTCCGAGAGCGGACTCACAATCGGCCACCACATGGAAAACGCAGTGAGCAGCAATACGACATGATAGACGGACATCCATTCATGGTTGAGAGCAGCTGCATCAAAGATGAATGGAATATGGTAGAACGAGAACAGTGTATTGAACAGCAGGGCCGCCACCAACGGCTGCGTCATAATCCGCAACAGGGTTTTCAGCCATTTCGGTTGGAAGATCCGAGCCCAGAGCCACTCAGGTACTGCCAAGAGTACGAGCGGTGGCAAGGCAAAGTACAAAATCGACTGTTGCAGCATGTGAAGACTAAACAGGTAATGATGGCCGTAATAACTGATGGGACTCCCTTGTGCTGCATAAAACAAGATCAACGCAAAGACAAACAAGATTTTTTGTTTGGTGGTCGCCGGCGTTGCACGGTCGAACCTCTGGTGAAACGGACCTGTCATCAAAAAATAGGCAATAGCAAAGAGCAAGGTCAACAGCATTACATCCGGACTCCACAAGTCGGAAAATGATGCGCCCCCTGCGCCTGATGACACGCCTTGCAGGTGGTTGTGACTATCCATGAATATCCTCCCTTCATACTAGAAAGGGTGCCCTCTATACATTCTCCATTATACCGTTGAACCAACGTTCTTTCCCGGTCAAAAATGAACAAAGTGTTGACAGTTTAACCTCTTGAACTCTACTACCTTTCGACCGCACTCATAGGTACCTGTGCCATAGAGTCCATCTACCTGGCTGCCACTCCCTGCGCCACCTGAATAGAGGGTTTATGTTGTATCTTCATGGGTGCAAAGGTGGAAATCGAACTGTCCGAAATAAAAAAAGAAGCGTCAATGGACATTGCGTTGTCCTTTGACGCTTCTCCCTCAAGAAGAAACTACCTCTTATTACAATCCAAACGAAACGAACTTCGTTTCCAGATACTCATCCATTCCAAAGTGACCGCCTTCGCGTCCGATTCCGCTTTCCTTGAAACCGCCGAATGGCGCTTGGGTCTGGGTTGGCGAGCCGTCGTTGATGCCGACGATGCCGTATTCCAGCTGCTCAGCCATGCGGAAGCAGCGCTGGTTGTCACGGGTGAAGACATAGGCTGCCAGACCGTAGCGAGTATTGTTGGCTTGTTTGACTACTTCTGCTTCGTCCGTGAAGCGTACAATTGGCACAACTGGACCAAACGTTTCTTCATAGGCGATCTTCATTTCGTCTGTCACATCTGTGATGACAGTCGGCTCGCAGTAGAAGCCTTTGGCGTAATCGCCTTCCGTCATGCGCACTCCGCCGTGCACCACTTTGCCGCCTTTGCCTTTTGCGTCTTCGATGTGCTCCAGAACCTTGTTCAGCGCACGCTCATTGACGAGCGGACCGATCTCCGTTTCTTTTTGGCGCCCATCCCCTACTTTTGCCTTTTTCAGTCTCTCTACCAGCTTTTCCGTGAATGCATCCGCTACTTCCTCGTGCACGTACAAACGGTTGGTGCAAATGCACATCTGACCGGAGTTGCGGAACTTACTTTCAAACAGTCCTTTTACCGCCGCGTCCAGATCAGCATCCTGGAAAACGATGAACGGCGCGTGGCCGCCAAGCTCCATGCTGACGCGCTTGACTTGCTTCGCTGCGCCTTCCATGAGCAGCTTGCCCACGCGAGTGGACCCGGTAAAGCCGATTTTGCTCAGCTTTGGATTCTCTACGAATTCTTTTCCGATTTCTTCTGGCATCCCGACTACGAGGTTTACGACTCCTTTCGGGAAACCAGCCTGTTCGATCAGTTCAAAGAGACGAATCGCGGAGAGCGGCGTGCTCTCTGCCGGCTTCAGCACCACTGTGCAGCCTGCCGCCAGCGCAGGAGCGATTTTGCGCGCCACCATGTTGACCGGGAAGTTCCATGGCGTGATCGCACCTACGACACCAACGGGCTGACGCAGGACCATGATCCGTTTGTTCGCCACGGAGGATGGGATGGTTTCCCCGTAGACGCGCTTGGCCTCTTCCGCGTACCAGACGAAGTTGTCAGCAGCACCCAACACTTCCCCTTTGGCTTCCCCGATCGGTTTTCCCATCTCGGCGGAAATGATGCCAGCCAACTCGTCGCGGCTGTTTTTCACCAGCTCGGACAGCGTGTACAAGTACTTGGAGCGTTCACGTGCGGTCAGGCGAGACCAGCTGCCGAATGCTTCATGTGCAGCGTCGATTGCTTTTTTCGCTTCGCGGTCATCCCCGAAAGCGGCGGATCCGACGGTTTCCCCGGTTGCAGGGTTGATAATCTGAATCGTTTCCCCGCTCTCAGCCGATACCCATTCCCCATTGATATACATTTGCTTGATCTCTCCCATGACACTCGCTCCTCTCATTCTCTCAATAGATCGGTTTTAGAGCTTCAAACGGATTCTTGCAGTGCCTGCAGTACAAAATGCTGCGACAGGCGGCAGGTCCAAACAGGTTTTCCAGCTGCGTATAAGGAGAATTGCAGTAAGGGCAAGCCACTTCCCACTCATCCCCCGGCTTATGTCCAAGCGGCGGCGGCGCAATCCCGAAGCTGCGCAGCTTATCCCGCGCTTCCACGGCGATGCGGTCCGAGGTCCATTGTGGATCGTAGACGAAGCGGACTTGCACTTCGTCGATCCCTTCCCCTTCCACCAGCTTTTCCGTGATGTTTTTCTTCATGATTTCCAGTGCAGGACAGCCTACAAAGGTAGGAAGCACTTCCACGTGGGCGACCCCTGATTCAACCCGAACTTTGTGAATCATGCCCATTTCCACCATGCTGATCACCGGGATCTCCGGATCTTTCACATCTTGCAGCAGTTCCCAGCATGCCGCTTCTTGCTCGCTAAGCCCATCCACATTCTCGCGCGTCATGCAGATCCCCCCCATGTTTGTGCTCGTTAGTCGTTTCCTTACCAGCCTGCTGCCGGATCGATGCGATACACTTCAGAAAGAGTCGCCAATGCTTGCTCCAGTTCAGGAGTGTGCTCACCTGCGCGACCGCGTATTGCAGCTGTGCCTGGCTCACCCGGCCAGCTTAAGCCTGCGTTTTGAAAGATTTTTTTTGTATGATTGAGCCATTTCTGGCGGAGCAGATCTTCTCCCGCAATCAAGCCAAAGCGGGCGATGTTGTCCGCGTTAAGTCCCAGATCGCTGAGCTCCCCTGCATCCTGCCATACTTTTGCGATGGCTGCTTCCAATCGATTGCGAGCCTCTGGCGTGCTGTTGGCGAGCTGCTTCAGCCATACCTGCCAGTGCATCAGGTGGTAGCGATGCTCCGTCAGCATCTTCCGGCTGATCAGCGCGAGCGGCTGGTAGGAGGACTGCTGCAGAGCCTCGAGACGGACTTGCTTATGTAGACCGTACACATAGCTGCGGACGATTGCATAAGCCCAGTCATAGTGCGGGTTGTCGTTGTATTCTCCCTCACCGTTTTTCCGCTCGACGAGAATGGCATTGCGAAACGCCGCAGACTCCCGAAGCTGTGCAATGTCGTCCGCTTTGCCAAGTCCGAGCGCCTCGAGCATTTCGTAGTACATGACCGCGTGGCCCATCATATCCTGCGACATGGAGGAGAACGCTACGTCTTCTTCAATATGCGGTGCGAGACCGAGCCATTCCGATCCGCGATAGGCCAGAATGAAATCGTCATCCGCAAGCTGGAAGAGCAGATCAGCCAAGGCTTGCGCATACTCCTGATTTTGCAGTGCCTGTTCAACGTTTTCTACGTGTAGTGCTTCACCCATGGTCCCTTCCTCCTTCTCAGCTGCCACTCCCGGTGTTTTGCTGTGCTTCGTACTCTTCTTTGTGGCGTCGCCATCTTCCCTGCAGATCCCCATAACCTTTTGTTTCCCGATAGCTTTTGTTGTCGATGCGCTCCAGGAATGGCCGCTCCTCCGGCGGCAAGCCCGTGATGTCATCGCGCTTCACGACCCACAGGTTGAAGCAAGGCTCTCGGCGCAGGAAGTTTTCCCGCGCCATCGTCAGGGCAACCTCGGCATTCGGCGCAAGCAGGCTGAATTGATGGACGAACGGAGCGCTTACGTTCTTTTGACTGAACACTTCGTAGATGAAAAAGTTCTCGCTCTTTGTTTGGTTGCTCATGTCATTCACCTACCCTACTTGGCGGCCGTACGACAGGATCGCGTCGCGCACCCATTTGGTTTCTTCATAGGACATTTCACGCAGCTGCAGGCGATGGGCGGAACGTGGGCCCTTGCCTTTGACAATCCCTTTGAACTCTTCCCAGTCCGGCTGCTGGTACACCCACATATCCTGTGCCTCATCGAAGTGGATCGTGTCATCCGGAACGGTGAACCCGAGGTGGAAAATCCGCGGGAGGTATTTCTTCAGGAAGATTTGCCGCAGCTCTTCATTGGTTTGCGTACGAATCTTGTAGCGCATGTTCGAAGCCTGGTTGCTCGTGATGTTGCCATTCTCAGGCGGTCCGAAGAACATCAAAAGCGATGGCCACCAGCGAGTGATCGCTTCCTGCAGCATTTGACGCTGCTGTGGTGTTCCTTCCGCCAGCTCCAGGACGATGCTCTCGCCGTGCTGCGCATGGAATTTCTCTTCCGCACAGATCCGGTGCAGGGCGCGTGCATAAGGCGCATAGGATGAATCCAGCGACATCGTTTGGGTGATGATCGCAGCGCCGTCTACCAGCCAGCCGATGACACCTGCATCCGCCCAGGTCGGTGCCTCCATATGAAAGACGTTGTGAAATTTCAAGCGTCCTGTGAACAAGTCTTGCATGATGTCCTCACGGGTTTTGCCCAGCGGTGCCATCAGGTCCTCAGCGACCCGCAAGAGCAGCTGGCCGTGACCCATCTCATCCTGTACCTTTGCCATGATCGCCAGCTTGCGGCGCAGTGTCGGCGCTTTCGGCACCCATTCCTTTTCCGGAAGCGCGCCCATGATCTCGCTGATGCCGTGCATCGAAATCAGCTTGATCAGCTGGTTGCGGTAATCGTCAGGCATCCAATCATCCGCTTCGATTTTATCCCCGCGGTCGATACGCGCTAAAAACGCTTCCAATTTTGCATCTTCTGTCAAATCTGAACGTTCCATCGATGTTTGCATGGAGAACGACCTCCTTTTATATAGAACTTGTTTATCGCATTTTATTATAATACGTTTTTGTAACGTTATAATAACATAACGTCATACGATATCGCAATAGGTGGAAGCGTTTTCAACCTCACCGATTTATTCCATCCTGCCCGTAGATCCCGCGGCTTCCTTCAATTGCTCCGCCATCTGGCGCAGCTGCTGCATGACGACATCCAGCTCCTGAAGCCGCGTCGACTGCTGCAGACTGTGATTCATCGTCTTCTCCAATTCGCCCGAAACGGTCCCTACCAGCCCGTTCATTTCGTCAAGGATGCGAAAGATGCCCTTGGCTGACGCCGAAGTCGACTGGGAAAGTCTCCGAATCTCCTCAGCCACGACAGAAAAGCCCCTTCCAGCCGTTCCTGCACGCGCTGCTTCCAACACCGCATTTAACCCCAGCACATTGGAACGGGTGGAAATGTCCCGAATCAATTGGTTGATTTGCGAGGTCTCGGTGATTTTCAATTCCATCTGAACTGCCGTCTCCGATAAGGTATGACTGGCCAAAGCCAGTTCGTTCGCTTCTTTCGCCAGACTCTCCGTATGGCTCGCGATGTTTTCGAGCGCATCGGTCACATTTTCTGCAAGTGCACGCAGGCGGTCTTCCTGGTCGGTCGTCACACCTGTTGCCAGACACCCGACTACTTGTCCATGTTCCACGATAGGATAGCCCACCGCGATATAAGGAATGCCGTATACCTCCTTGCCGATCTTTCGGACTACCCTCCGATTTTCAGCAATGGCCGTCGCATTGATGCTGCCCGCGCGAAGCGGATCCCCCACCTTGATGCCCAGGTTCAAATCCGAGGCCGGATGGTAGGCCAAAAACTTCTCCCTGTCCGTGACGCCTACCATGCAATCAAACAGGAACGCTTTCTGCAATATCGGAGCTACCATCAAGAGACTGTTTAAGAGTGACATGCTTATTCCCTCCAAAGGGCTAGTACGAAAACAGCCGTCCCTCCCGCAATTTCTTTTGCGGAAAGAACAGCCGTCGCACGATTCAGCCTTGTTGTTCTTTATTTGAGAATCTGAAATTTGCCATCCTTGACTTCGACCATGATCATGCTGTCCTCCGTGAGGCCGTTGTGGTCTTCCGCCGAGAAGACGAACTCTCCCGTTACCCCGACGTGTTTTACCTTCTCCAGCACTTCACCCAGCTTGGAAGCATCGCCGCCAGCCTGTTTGAGACCTTCGACCATCAGGTTCAAGCCATCGTAGCCATAGCCTGCAAAGCCATCCGGCTCCACATTGTAAGCCGCCTTGTAGCCATCCACGAACTTTTTGACGACGGCAGCCTGCGGATCGTTGGCATCGATCTGATCCGGCACCAGCAGTTTACCCGCTACCATCAGTACGCCGTTGCCAGCGTCTCCGACGAGCTCGAGGAATTTGCTATTGGCTGAGCCGTGGCTGCTGATGATTGGAATGCTGAAGTTCAGCTGCTTCGCCTCTTTTACAATCGTCGCAGGCCCAGGATTGGTTCCCGCTACGATCAGCGCCTGCGCATCTGTCCCTTTGATCTTGGTCAATTGGGAGCTCATGGACGGATCTTTGGTTCCGTACTTCTCTTCTGCTACGATCGTAATGCCGTATTCAGGAGCGTATTTCTTCAATTGCTGTGTCCATCCGCTGCCATACGGATTGCTGTCGTTGAGCATCGCAATCTTGGTAATGCCTTTTTCCTTCAGATATTTATAGATGCGCTTGGTTCCGTGAACGTCGGTATGCGGCGTTTTGAAGATACCCGCACGCACCGGATTCGTGATCTGGTCAGCAGCTGCCATGGAGATCAGCGGAATCTTTTCAGCCTGGGAGAATTCTGCCATGCCGAGGGATGGACCGCTGCCGGAAGACCCGAGGACTGCCACGACCTTTTCTTTGGATACGAGCTTCTTGATCGCTTTGACTGCTTCCGTGTTATCCGATTTGTCATCTTCAAAGACGACTTCAACCGAACGTCCGTCCACGCCGCCAGCGCCGTTGATTTCTTTTACGAGCATTTCCACCGCTTGCTTTTCTGGAACGCCGAGCGGGCTGTTCGGACCTGTCATGGAAAACACGGCGCCTATCTTGATCGGCTCTTTGCTGCCTGCTTCCGCCGCTTGTCCCGATGCGGCAGGTTGTCCTCCCCCCGCTTCAGCTGCAGGCTTGGCACCGCCTCCACAGGCGCTGAGCAAAACCATGGACGCCAGCGCAATCGGGTAAAGCCATTTGGTCTTTTGTCGTTTGTTCATGGAAAAACCCCCTCGATTCGTTATTTCTTTGTCTGTGTTATTGTCAAACCGCTTCATGGGAATGTCCCAAATAGGCAGATTGCACGCGTGGATCGCTCTTGATCATCTCGGCTGTGCCTTCCAGCATGACGGTTCCCGTCGAGAGCACGTACGCTCTGTCTGAGATCGCCAGCGCCGCCCGGGCATTTTGCTCAACCAGCAGAACCGTCGTCCCCCACTGTGAGCGGATCTCCTGTACGATTGCCAGAATCTCTTTGGCAATCAGGGGAGCGAGGCCAAGCGAGGGCTCGTCCAAAAGCAGCAGCTGCGGTCGGGATAGCAAGGCCCTGCCGATCGCCAGCATCTGCTGCTGACCCCCTGACAGCGTTCCTCCGAGCTGCCATTTGCGCTCAGCCAGGATCGGGAAACGTTCGTACACCGTCGCCATTTCTTTGGCGATTTCTCGCTTGCTCGTCTTGGGCATCCGGTGAGAAGCCCCCAGCCACAGATTGTCTTCGACGGTCAGCGTGGAAAAGATCTGTCTGCGCTCGGGCACATGCGCCATCCCTCGCGTCACTACAAGCTCGGCCGGGACGCGGGTAATCTCCTGGTCCTTCAGCCACACCTTGCCATCTTTTGCTCCGTGCAGGCCGCATATGCAGTTCAGCAGAGTGGTCTTGCCAGCCCCGTTGGACCCGAGCAGCGATACGATCTCCCCTTCGTTTACCTTGAGGTCAATTCCGTGCAGCACTTCGACGGGGCCGTAACGCGCCCTCATGCTTTCTACACGCAATATTGCTTTTCCCATCCTCTCACCCCCGACTGTCTTCCTGTTCTTCTGTCCCCAGGTAAGCCGCAATGACACGCGGATTTTCCTGTATTTCGCGCGGGGTTCCTTCCGCAATCTTGCTGCCTTGATCGAGGACGACGATGCGATCGGCAATCGTCATGATCATATCCATGTCATGCTCGACCAGCAGGATCGCCGTTCCGTTTTCGCGGATCTCCTGAAACATGCGGCTCATTTCCGCTGTCTCGGTATGATTCAAGCCAGCAGCAGGTTCATCGAGCAGCAGCAGCCTCGGCTCCGCGACCATCGCTCGGGCGATTTCCATCAGGCGAAGCTTACCGTAAGGCAGACTTCCCGCTTGCCACGCAGACAGCGATCCGAGTCCGACCTTTTCCAGCCATGCCCCTGCCCGCGCCTGCATGATTTGCTCTTCCCGACGCGCGCTCCCAAGACTCATCCCGCAAGAAAACAGGCTCGCTTTTGTCTTGGTATGCATGCCCACCATGACGTTTTCCAGGACGGTCATATCGTCAAAGGTTTGGAGGTTTTGAAAGGTTCGGGTGATCCCGCGTTTCGCGTATTCATAGCCAGGCACACGGCTCATCGGCTGATCGTCAAAGCGAATTTCCCCTTCCGATGGCGGGATGACTCCAGATACCATGTTGAGCACCGTGCTTTTTCCTGCACCGTTGGGGCCGATCAAGGCGAGGATTTCTCCCTGCCGCACCTGAAAATCGACGCGATTCACTGCGCGTACGCCGCCGAAATCGCGAGAAAGGTCTTGTACCTCTAGCAGAGTCGTCATGTCGCCGCCTTCCCCTCCATTCGCTGCTCCGTTTTCGCCGGTGCTTTTTTCGCTTGCGCCTTTTCATACATCGAACGGATGCGCGGTACCAGTCCCTCTGGCATGAACATCACGATCAGCACCAAAATGGCACCGAACACGATGGTATCTACATCTCCCTGCAGTCCCGGCACCACTTCGCTCAGAAGGACAAGTCCCTCACTGATAAACCCGATGAGCAAAGCACCGATCAGTGCTCCCCAGATGCTCGTCATCCCGCCGATGACGACCATGGTCAAAAACTTGATCGACTCGTGCATGCCGAACGGCTGCGGATCGAGAATGCCCATGTAGTGTGCGTACAGACCGCCAGAGATTCCAGCGAACATGCCGCTGACGACAAACGCGTTTAGTTTGAATTTTCTAACATCCACTCCCATCGACGTCGCGGCAATCTCGCTCTTGTGAATCGCGCGGAAGGCCCGTCCGATCCGGGAGTGCATCAGGTTGAGCGAGAAGAGCAGCACACAGGTGACGATTCCCCAGATCAGGTAGTACATCGACAGCTCGCTGTCTCCGAAAAACGCGATCTTGGGAATGCTGATCATTCCGCTCGCACCGCCTGTGACCGGCTCCCACTCTGATATCCCGATCTGTACGATGTACCCAAACGCGAGGGTCGCCATCGCCAGATAGTAGCCCTGCAAGCCTGCGATCGCTCTCCCCAGGATAAAGGCGAACAATGCCGGAACAATGGCGGAGGCGATGAGCCCGAGCAGCGGTGTCAAACCGAACTTGGTGGTCAATACAGCGGATGTGTAAGCACCTATTCCCCAGAACGCTGCTTGTCCCAGAGAAATTTGCCCTGCGAGCCCCATCACCAGACACAATCCGATGGAGACGATCGCATGGAGGCCGATGACAATCCCAACGGAGCGGTAGTATTCGTCCGGCATCACAAACGGAAAGAGAATCATAAGTGCCAAATAGATGCCGAGGCCCTTCCCCCATTTACCAAACAGTTGCTTCATCATAGCCCTCCTTTCCCTACGCTGCGTTCTCCAAAAATGCCGGATGGCTTAACCAACAGCATGGCGATCAACACCAGAAACGCAATGGCATCTTTCATCCCGGAGCTGATGTAACCTGCCCCAAGCGACTCGACAATCCCGAGAATAAACGCGGCGACTGCTGCACCCAGCGGATTTCCCAGACCGCCCAGGATTGCTGCCGAAAACCCTTTGATGCCGAGCAACACTCCGATATCGTACGAGGTTACACTGAGCGGTGCGATCACAATGCCGGCGATCGCTCCAGTCGCACCACTGATCCCAAAGGCGAGCATGCTCATCTTGGCCGGGCTGATTCCCATCAATCGCGCTGCCATCGGATTGACTGAGCAGGCGTTGATCTTTTTGCCGAGCATCGTTCTGTCCATCAGATACCACAGCAGGAACAGAATGATCAGGACGGCAGCTAAAATCCAGATGCTTTGCTGCGCGATGTTGACGCCTCCCAGTGAAATCGGCTGGTTGCTGGTGATCGGATCGAGTGCGTATGCATCCTTCCCCCAAATGAAGCTCGCCAGGCCGCGGATCAACGTAGAAATTCCGATCGTTAAGATGATCAAGCTGATCGGGCTCGCTTTCTTTACATAAGCAATTACATATCGCTGCATCATGACCCCGATCAGCGTGACAATCAGGATCGCCAACAGAGCGGCCAGTGCGTACGGGACATTCATTCCGATCATGGCTACCGTGACCATTCCACCCAGCATCAAAAATTCGCCCTGTGCCAGATTGATCACTTTGCTGACGTTGTAGATCGTGATGAATCCTACTGCGACGATGGCATAAATGCCGCCGCTGACCAAGCCATTCGCAACATACTGGAGCAATTCTGTCATGTTCGTGCTGTACCCCCTTTACCTTTCTGCCAATTACCATTTAAAACGCTTACATTTTAATTAATGGAAAAATAAAAGAGAATGAATGCCCTAGCTACTACTAGGGCTGTTTCCTGTCTGGCTCACGCGCCTACTTTTCTGGCGCTGCTTCATACACGGTCTCAAAGAATCGGACAGCCCCGGGATTCAGTAATTGATAATAGTTTTGGAAAAGCTCGTCTGCTTCTTTTCCCAGCCATAGCTGTGGCAACAATTCCTGAGGCAAATCAGGGTCGATGAACAAAAACTTCCGATACTGATGGACCAGCTTGGTTTTATTCACGAAGCAGAGGCTATCGGGAACTTCCTTGTTTTGGCGCACACTCTCTGCTAATTCTTCGTACTCCGTGCGGTATGTATCGATAAATTCTCTGTACTTGTCATTGATTTCGTCGATATTCCAGCATTTTTGTACCAGCTGCTTGGGATCGCTCCAGCCTGCATGCTCCGCCCAGAAAACTTCCACAAACTCCGTAATTTCCTGTGACTCCGTCAATTCCTTGATGGGATCAACCAAATTGTTGGGGCTGATCCAGGTGCTCGTCGTCAGCATACCGAAGCCCATCCATCCAAGCTCTTTGCGCAGCTGATCACGCAGTGCTCTGCGCTCCTCCGGGATGTTGTAGCTCACCATGCACCACTTGCCATCCCAGACACCTGTTTCCACCTTGTAGATCCTCGCTGCCGCCTCCTCCAGCCGTTTTTTGCCACGCTCGGAAACCGAATAAAAGCTGCGGTTCCCTACTTTCCGTGACTCCAGCCAGCCTTGGCGAAGCATCCGAGAAATCGCGGCGCGGACAGCTGGTTCTGACAATCCGAACTCTCCCATGAGCTTGGTCAGACTGCCAATCCAGATTTCACTGCCGTAATGACGGACATATTCACCATAAATTGTAAACAGCATGGATTGTGGCTTCACGTTTTTCTACCTCCAGATCGATTCATACCTATTCGCTGTGAAATTGTACCATAACTTTTGCATGCGCGTGAATCGACCCAGAACATATGACGCTATAATTATATAACGTTATTCTTACGTCATTATATTAAAACGTTTATAAAGAGTCAATTTATTCTGTCATATTTTTTTCCATTTCGTCGATTTCTGTCTGTAACTGCTGAAATCGCCGCTTCATTTCGTCCTTGTTAAAAATGGCTTGCGTGAACATGCCTACTCCCACTCGGTTGCGGGCGGTATCTGCCGTAACCTCGCAAATGACCCGCTTTTCGGTCACCTCCACGCAAACCGCGCGGAAGGTGACCTCTTGTCCAATGACGGCAGGACCGACGTGCTTGATATCAATGGCAAAGCCCGAGCCTTCCTCATGCTCGTCCAGATGGGGCACAAGGACGTAGCGGCCTGCTTTTTCCATGTAGTAAATCATACTGACGGTAGACATGACGGGGTGGATCACTTCCCCGTCAAAAACAGGTACCATCTCTGGCGTTACCGTCACCGTGAATTCAGCTGTCGTGCCTGGCTGCAGCTCATCTTTCAAATCGGTCACCTCCTGCAATCGATTTATACCCGTTCGATGATCGTTGCAATCCCCTGTCCGACTCCAATGCACATCGCTGCCAAGCCATAGCGGGCACCGCGACGCTCCATTTCGTACAAGAGCGTAGTGAGGATGCGTGCCCCGCTTGCGCCGAGCGGATGTCCCAGCGCGATGGCTCCGCCGTTTACGTTTACGAGCTCAGGATTTACACCTAGCTCACGTACGCTGGCCACGGCTTGAGCTGCAAAAGCCTCATTGAACTCAAACAGATCGATTTGATCAATCGTAAGCCCAGCCATCTTCAAGGCCTTGCGCGTCGCTGGTACCGGCCCGATCCCCATCACGGATGGATCGACACCTGCGACTGCGGAGGCAACAATGCGTGCGCGCGGCTTCAGTCCGGCTGCCAACGCCGCTTCCTGCTCCATGATCAGCAAGGCGCTCGCACCGTCGTTGAGACCGCTGGAATTGCCGGCAGTCACGGTGCCATCTGTCTGGAAGGCCGGCTTCAGCTTCTGCAGCTGCTCCATCGACGTTTCCGGACGGGCGTGCTCATCACGGTCAAACAGCGTGACCTCCCCCTTGCGTCCACGCAGTTCCACAGGCACGATCTCCGCTTCCCAGTAGCCTTTTTCCAATGCTTTGGCATAGTTTTGCTGGCTGCGCAGGGCAAACTCATCCTGTGCTTCACGGCTGATGCCGTATTGCTCCGCCACTTTTTCCGCTGTCTCTCCCAGACTGATCGGCGGATACATCTCTTTCATCTTGTCATTGACCAGACGCCAACCCAGCGTCGTGTCCACCAGCTGCTGATTGCCTCGCTGAAAGGAAGTAGCCGGCTTCATCATGACCAGCGGGGAACGAGTCATGCTTTCCGTTCCGCCCGCAATGTAGGTCTGCCCAGCTCCAGCTTTGATCGCAAACGCACTCTGATTGACCGCTTCAAGTCCTGAGCCGCACAGTCGGTTCACCGTGACTCCAGGCACGTCAACAGGCACGCCAGCCAGCAGCAAGGACATGCGCGCCACGTTGCGGTTGTCTTCCCCCGCCTGGTTTGCGCAGCCAAAGATGACATCGTCGATACTCGCATGATCGATCGCATTGCGCTCCAGCAGCCTGGAAATGACGAGCGCACCCAAATCATCGGGGCGCACGTCTTTGAGGGCACCGCCAATACGGCCTATCGGTGTCCGCAGAGCATCTATAATTACAGGTGTATTCATGTCTTCTCCTCCATCCTGTCCGCTGTCTTTTATTCGAATGCCTCAACCAAGGTAGCCAGTCCTTGACCGCCGCCAATGCACAAGGACACCACGCCGTAGCGCTGCTTGCGACGACGCAATTCATACAGGATGGTACCTGCCAGTCTCGCACCGCTTGCGCCGAGAGGGTGACCCAAAGCAATCGCTCCCCCGTTCACATTGGTCTTTTCCGGCGGCAAGCCGAGCTCGCGCATGCACGCGAGAGATTGGGAAGCAAACGCTTCGTTCAGCTCAAACAGGTCAATTTGGTCGATCGTCATGTCGGCTTCAGCCAGTAGTTTACGGATCGCTTCGACAGGTCCTATTCCCATGATGCGCGGATCTACTCCGGCAGTGGCGAAGTGCACGATGCGGCCCAGCGGCTTCAAACCGAATTCATCCAGCTTTTGCTTGTTCATGAGCAGCAAGGCAGCCGCTCCATCATTGATCCCGGAAGAATTTCCTGCTGTCACACTGCCATTTTTGCGAAATGCAGGACGCAGCTTTGCGAGCGATTCCACACTGGAATCACGGCGCGGATACTCGTCCGTGTCAAAAAGGGTCTCTTCCCCCTTTTTCCCACGCAAAGTCACAGGAACGATTTCTTCACGGAACCGTCCGGCATCGATTGCAGCTACAGCCCGACGCTGGCTTTCCGCAGCAAACAGGTCCTGATCCTCGCGGCTGATGCCAAACTGCTCCGCCACATTTTCAGCCGTGTCCCCCATGGTCAGCTCTCCGTAAAGAGAAACAGGTGCCGAACGCGGGCCTCCGAACGATTCGATCAAAGTCTGCCCGCCGCGTTGATAGGGTTGTTCAAACTTCTCCATGATGTACGGAGAACGAGTCAGATTTTCTACCCCGCCAGCCAGCATCACACTGCTGTGGCCAGCCTGGATGGATTGCGCCGCCAGATTCACAGCCTCCAGCCCGGAAGCACATACGCGGTTTACCGTAAGCCCAGGCACCGTTTCCGGCAGACCCGCTTTCAGCAGCCCGACACGTGCAATATTAATGAAGGGACCCGCTGAGATCACGTTCCCCATGATGACTCCATCTACTATTTCTCCGGTCTGTCCTGCCTGCCCAAGCGCGCCGTTCAGCACAATCGCAGTCAAGTCATCGATCGGCGTATTCTTCAGGCTTCCGCTCAGCTTCCCGATCGGTGTGCGAACGGCTGCCGCTACATAGACTTCTTCCCTTGCTGGCATCAGACTTCACCTCCGTTACTTGGCTGGTAGCTGTAAAAGCCTTGGCCGCTCCTCACACCGTAGCGCTTGGCGAGTGCCAGCTTGCGAAGCAGGGGAGCTGTCCGATAGCGCTCTTCCGCGAGGTCGCGCTGCAGGCCGCGCGAAATGGCATAGATCTCGTCCAGCCCGATCCGATCCGCCCACTCCAGAGGACCGTACGGGTAGTTGGTTCCCTTTTTCATCGCGATGTCGATGTCTTCTAGCGTAGCCGCCTTTTCCATCAGCGTGAAAGCCGCTTCATTAATGATCAGGGAAAGAATGCGCGGAAATACGAGACCGACCTCATCCTCTACCACTTCAGTTTCCTTGCCGAGCGAATGGAAAAATGCGACCGTCGCTTCCAGGGCAGCTGCCTCTGTCTGCAGGGCAGGCGCCACCTCAAACAGCGCGCGCTCTGCCAGAGGCACCAAAGTGCCAAAGCCGCATACCCGCTCTGGATGGGAAGTCCAGGACGCGGCTTCCGTCGCTGTAATCGCCAGCGAGGTGGTCACGACGGGAACGGAAGGCCCCAGCAAGCGATCGATTTCGCTTAGCTGCTGCTTTTTCGCTTCCAAGTCGAGATTGTTTACTTCGATGGCTAAAAAGATCGCATCCGCTTCGGCTGCCCCTTCTGCAAGGGAAACCACCCGATAGCCGTTTGCCGTTATTATTTGATGCAGCTCCGCCTGAAGAGGGCTGTCCCCCGTGAGCAGAACTGTCTTATTTGCTGTAGTCATAGAAGCCATCCCCCGTCTTTCTGCCCAGACTTCCTGCCTGTACCATTCGCTGCTGGATGCGGCTGGGCTTGAATCGTCCTTCGTGGAAGAAATCGGTGTAGACCGATTGGGTCGTGGCGAAGTTAATGTCGATGCCGATCATGTCTTGCAGCTCGAACGGCCCCATTTTGAACCCGCCTGCCTGTTTCATGATCCGGTCGATCTTCTCTACACTTGCTACGTTGTCGCCCAGAATGCGCAGTGCCTCATTGTAGTACGGGCGGGCAATGCGATTCACAATAAATCCAGGTGTGTCCGTCACGAGTACAGGTACTTTGCCCAGCTCCTCTGCGAAGCGATAAGCAGTCTGTACGTTTTCTTCGCTGGATTTCTTCCCGCGAATCACCTCGATCAGAGGCATGACCGGTGCAGGGTTGAAAAAGTGAAATCCCAGAATGCGTTCGGGGTGTGGCAGTCCTCCCGCGATCTCCGTAATGGAAATGGAGGAGGTATTCGTGAGCAGGAGCGCATCGCTTCTGCAAATGCGGCTAAGGTCGCCAAAAATGGTTTTCTTCAATTCCAGTCTCTCTGGCACAGCTTCGATGACGATGTCAGCTGCCGCCAGCTTTTCAAAGTCGGAAATAAACTGAACGTTCTCCAGCGTCTCTGTTTTTTTCTGTTCGCTGATTTTCCCTTTTTCCACGTCCTTGGACAAAATCGATTGCAGATACCCCATCGCTCTGTCCAACACAGCCTGGTTTGCGTCCAGCAGCAACACTTGGTGCTCACGGCGGGCACAGACGAGAGCGATTCCTGCTCCCATCGTTCCTGCGCCAATTACTCCTACGGTTTTTCTCTCCACTGATCTCGAACCTCCCTTTGCCCTATCGGCCTGTAAAGCGAGGAGCACGCTTCTCCATGAAGGCGGCCACCCCTTCTTTGTGATCCTCTGTGCTGCCTGCCGCCTCCTGCGCAAACGCTTCGTACTGGAGCGTCTCTTCCAGGTTCATTTCCAGGCCTTTGTACATGGTCCGCTTGATCAAGCCGATCGCACGGGTAGGCAGAGAGGCGAGCTTGCGAGCGTACGCCATGGCATCCTCCATAAAGCTGTCTGCCGGGTACACTTGATTGACCAGCCCGATCCGCAGCGCCTCTGCAGCCGAGACCTTTTCTCCGGTCATGGCCAGCTCCAGCGCCTTGCCCATGCCGACAATCCGCGGCAGGAAGTAGCAGCCTCCGGAGTCGGGAACGAGTCCAATGCCCACGAAGGCGTTTACGAACGAAGCTTTGTCAGATGCGAGCCGGATATCGCAAGCAAGCGCGACGCTCATGCCAGCTCCCGCTGCTACGCCGTTCACTGCCGCGATGATCGGCTTTTCTGTCTTTTGAAACTGGAGAATCATCGGATTGTAGCGATCTCGCAAAAATCCCCCGAAGTCCACTTCGCCGCCTGCGACATCTCCGAGGTCCTGACCTGCGTTGAACGCACGGCCTGCTCCCGTCAGCACGATGCAGCGCACCTGCGCATCCTTCTGCGCCTGTTTGAGTGCATCTGTGATTTCTTTGTTCATTTTTTCCGTGAACGCATTGAACTTGTCTGGTCGATTCAGAGTCAAGACTGCTACGCCTTCCGATACCTCATAAAGAATCGTTTCGTACATGGCCGCCTCCTAGTTACCCGTAAACCGGGGTCTGCGCTTCTCCAAAAAAGCCTGCATGCCTTCTTTGCGATCCTCACTTGCGAGAAGCAGGTAAAAGCCGTTTCGCTCGTAATCCAAACCTTCCTGCAGGGGCAGATCGTCCGCCTTGTATGCCGCTTTTTTGATGACCTGCACCGCGAGCGGCGGTTGTCCCGCGATTTGCTTGGCCAGCTTGAGGGCTTCCTGATAGTACGCTTCCACAGGCACGACCCGGTTCACGAGACCGTAGCGCAGCGCTTCCTTCGCCGTGATCGGATCACCCGTGAGCAGCATTTCCATGGCCTTGCGCAGTCCCACTGCACGTACCAAGCGCTGCGTGCCACCCGCTCCCGGCATCACCCCGAGCTTGATTTCCGGTTGACCGATGACAGCCGACTCCGACGCGATGACGATATCGCAGTTCATCATCAGCTCACAGCCTCCGCCAAGCGCAAAACCGCTGACGGCTCCGATGATCGGCTTGGAGATGAGCGAGATGCGATCCCACACGGCAAACTGATTTCGCTTCATGATGTCGATCGCCGATGCCTCGGCCATTTCATTGATATCTGCCCCGGCAGCGAACGCCTTGTCATTTCCCGTGAGGAGAATCGTCCGGATGTCCGGATCCTTGTCCAGCAGCTCCAACTCTGCGACGAGCTCATCGATCAGCTGTAAATTCAACGCATTGAGAATTTTCGGTCGATTGAGCGTGACAATACCGACCCCATCTTCGCGGCCAGTGGTGATGTACTCATAAGACACGTGCTCATCCTCCTTTCTCCAACCAAGACAGATTTAGATGGCAGCTTGTGCTTTATTGCGGTTGTCGACGACACGAATCGCTTTGCTCTCGCTTCTGACGAGGGAATTAGGCGGCAGGAATCGCACGACCACCGATACTCCCAGCGAGCATTTGATCATATGACCGATTTCTTTGACCAGCGCGGACAAGGCCGGACTGTCCACAGACCCAATCTCATTCAGATATTCAGGTGTCAATTCACAGTGAACCTCAAAACGGTCGAGGGCTCCATCACGTTCGATGACCACCTGGTAATGCGGCGCCAATTGCTTGAAAGTGAGGAGGACGGCTTCGATTTCCGTGGGGAATACATTGACCCCGCGGATGATCAGCATATCGTCTACGCGGCCTTTGATGCGGGACATGCGCATGGTGGTGCGGCCGCACTTGCAAGGCTCTGGATTGAGGGAAGCGATATCCCCTGTGCGATAGCGAATCACCGGGAACGCCTCTTTTGTCAGGGAGGTAAACACGAGCTCGCCTTCCTGGCCGTACGGAAGCACTTCGCCAGTATTTGGATCGATGATTTCCGCGTAGAAATGGTCTTCAGCAATGTGCAAGCCATTCTGCGCTTCATGGCACTCAATCGATACGCCTGGTCCCATGACTTCGCTCAGACCGTAAATGTCCACGGCTTTAATGTCGAGTGCCTCTTCCAATTGCACACGCATTTCCTCAGACCATGGCTCGGCTCCGAAAATACCGTACTTGATGCTCGTCTCTCTAGGATTGATCCCTTGCTTTTTCATTTCTTCGACGATATTGAGAACATAAGAAGGAGTTGCGGACAGACCACGTGGCTTGAAATCCTCAATCAGCGTGATTTGGCGCGGAGTGTTCCCGCCAGAAACAGGGACAGCTACTGCACCCATGCGCTCGATTCCATTGTGCAGGCCCAATCCACCGGTAAAGAGTCCATAGCCATAGGCATTGTGAAAAATGTCGCCCGGCTCGCCGCCTGCACAGCAGATGGCACGCGCTACGATTTCTGCCCAGTTGTCCAGGTCATTTTTGGTGTATCCCACTACCGTTGGCTTGCCTTTCGTTCCTGAAGAACCATGAATCCGCGATACTTCCTTCATATCCACTGCGAACAGATTGAAAGGATAGTTCTCACGCAGATGCGTTTTCTTCATGAAAGGCAGCTTTTGGATATCCTCCATGCTCTGAATGTCTTGCGGCTTCACTCCAGCTTCATCAAACGCATTTCTATGAAAGGGGACTCGTTCATATACACGTGCTACGGTTTCTTGCAGACGTTTCAGTTGCAATTCTGCCTTTTTCTCTTTTGACAGCGTTTCCATTTCCACGTTAAAAATCATACCGCTCCCTCATTTCTACGTTCTCGTTGAGTATCGGATCTGGCTGTTATTCGCCTTTAAACTCAGGTTTGCGCTTTTCTCGAAAAGCTTCGAGAGCTTCCAGACGGTCTTTGGTCGGAATAATCACTTCATAGCACATCGTTTCCAGATCAAGTCCGGTTTGCAGGTCTACGCTGGACCCGCGGTCAATTGCTGATTTTGCCTGGTATACGGCCAACGGTGCGTTGGCGAGAATCTCCTGCGCCAAGCCCCACCCCCGCTCATTCAGCTCTTTGAGGTCGTCTGCCACGCCATTTACAAAACCGAGCTCGTATGCGTCAGCAGCAGTGATGCGGCGAGCCGTCAAAATCAGTTCCTTGGCTTTGGAAGGCCCGATCAGCCTGGACAACCGCTGCGTACCGCCTGCTCCTGGTATGATGCCCAGGCTCACTTCGGTAAGTCCCATCTTGGCATCGGCCACCGCATAGCGGAAATCACAGGCCAGCGCCAGCTCGAATCCTCCGCCGAATGCAAACCCATTGATCAGGGCAATCGTCGGCTGCGGGAGTCTTTCCAAGGCCGTAAACACATCTCGAATCTTACGCACATTGCGTCGTACCTGCTGCTCCGTCAGCGTCCGGCGCTCCTTCAGGTCTGCTCCTGCACAGAATGCGCGGCCTTCTGCTTTTACCAACACGACCCGAATCTCTTTGGAATTCAGGCGAACCTCCTCGATGATCTCACCCAGGCGATCCAATGTATCGTAGTTTAATGCGTTCAGCTCATCCAGACGATTGAGCGTGATGACCCCGATGTGTCCGTCCTGTTCGAAGCGCACGGTTTCCTGATTCATCTTTGTCCTCCTTCGTGCTTGTGGAAAGAAATTACGACTTCTTCGTCCGTGCGTAGGTGCCGGTCGCTACTGCTACGAGCTTGCCATCGCAAGTGACACGGGCTTCCATGATGATCAAGGTTTTGCCCGATTTCAGCACGGTGGACTGCGCCTCGAGCAGCTCACCTTTTGCCGGGTACAAATATTGGATCTTGCTCTCTACCGTGACGCATTGCTGCACACCGTCGATATGAGGTGCCGCCCCATGTCCCATCGCTACATCAGCCAGCGTGGAAGTCACGCCGCCATGCACGACTCCTTCGATGCTGTTGAACAATTCAGGGCGGATTTTCAGAGCGACCTTGCACCCATGCTCATCTCGATGGATGACTTCTATTCCCAGGTAGTCGTTGAACCGATTTCGGATATCTTCAGTCATCGCTGCGTCCCCTTTTTTGTTCAGATAAGAAACAGGAAGCTTCTTATCCCGTATACGTTCGTGCCTCGACAGAGGTTTACATGTCATCTCACGTAAAACAGTGAAAGGAGCCTTGGCATCTGCATTCGGCATCCTTTCCACTGCTTACCTTCTAATTTGGTTGTGCTTCGTCCTCCGTAGAAACGAAGTACTCATTTTTGCGATACGCCAGTGCATCCAGTGTGGCGATCAACTCGTTTTCGCTTTCGACGCGGATGCGGTACCAAGCCGTACGATTGTTTTTCTTCTCCTCTGTTGCCGTCGCGACGAGTCGATTGCCTTTGAAGCCTGCTGCCAAAAAGCCGATATTCATCGACAACGCAACAGAGGTCTTGCCGTAAGAATTGCAGGCTGCGGCAAATACGAAGTCGGCCAGCGAGAAGATCACCGCTCCATGTGCCGTTCCGTGGGCATTTAGCATATGGTCTTGGACAGTCAGCTCTGCGGTTGCTGTCCCTTCCCCTAATTCTATCAGCTTGATCCCGAGAAATTGTGCGTACCGGTCATTTACCAGCCTTTCACAGATCTCGTCGTATCGTTCCCGGTGAAGCTTGCTCTCGTCAACAAACGGTTTCGCGCTCATGTTTATACCACTTCGGCAAAGTGCATGGAGACCACTTGACCTGCAAAGCCGCGGAGGTCTTTCCCTGCCGCACGTCCTTCCGGCGATGACAACGCTTCCAATAATGCCTCTTTGGATTCGAAGTACATTTCAGCAATCAGATGCAGATCGCTTTCTCCCATCGGTGTTCCGTATATTCTGCTAACTTCCAATTTGATCAAGCCTGGCATTTTCTCGACTAACGGGGCATGAACTTCGTTGTAATGCTTGTCAAATGCCTCGATATCCTCAGGTTTGCGATAGATTGCCACCAATTTCACCATCATGATCCCTGCTTTCTTATAGAAATTATTCAATCATGTGACGTGTATTAAGTATAACGTTATTTTAACGTACGTTATATTTTTTATTATATAAACACTTCAGAATTGGCGCAAGTATTTTCCTTTTTCCAAGTGACAAGGTCCGACAAACGAAAAAAGGCCCCTCTCCAACTGTATGGAGAAAAGCTTCTGTTCATTATCGATCTGAAAGAAAAACGCATTTGCTCCGACAGTGGTGGAGAAGCGGAAAAAGGAGAAAACGCTCCAGCTTCTTGGGTCCCCCGCGGAGGGTCATCCCTGTCCAGCTCCATGTAAAAAGCGAAACCGCGTCCAAAGTAGCTCTCTCCGGATGAATCTCAAAGGTGGACGCTTAAGGGCGTGTTTCTCTTTTTCCATTCCGCTTCGGCTGGCGCCTTCCTGACCAGCCTTGGATCTCCCAGTTGCCTTATTATGTGGGCTTCTCAAGGAGGGTATTTAAAACATGTTGCTAGAAACCACAAAAGCTCGCAGGAGAAGCAGGTTTCCAGGTGGAGCGACTCCGCTTCCCCGTGAATCATTGTGGAGCGGACAGTCTTCCCTTCATCGCGGGGCCACCGAGCTTGTTCGGTGGGAATGGGCTGGAGCGCAGATCGGAAACCTGCTTCTCCCCACCTCAGCTATGTTGGTATCCACCCAAAGAAAAAGGGCGGACACGAATGTCCACCCTTTTTCTGCTAAATCCAAACCCAGTATACGAACACGATGATCGCCAGCAGGATAACAAACAGTCCTGCAAAGATGCTGATTCGTGCAAATTCGTGACCCTTTTGGTCCATGTGCATCCAGACAAAGAGCTGGAATAAGGCTTGAATGAAAGCCAGAACCACGATGAATGGTACGGTAAAGCCGACTGGAATCACTTCGTAAGCCACTGCGATAAACGCCAGCGCAGTCAGTACGAGGGAACCGATGAACGCAACGAGATGCCGTTTCGGACTGTCGTGCTTCACTTTAGGCTTGCGCACTTCTTCAGTATGTGCTCCCATTGTTTATCCCACCTTTCCACCGATCATACCCATGAGATATACCACGGTAAAGATGAATACCCAAACGACGTCGATAAAGTGCCAGTACAGGGATGCCAGGTAAAACTTCGGAGCGGTTACCACCGTCAGGCCTTTTTTCGTTGCCGACACTTGCAGAAGGATAATCCAGAGGATCCCGAACGCTACGTGACCACCGTGGAATCCGACAAGGGTATAGAAAGAGGAACCGAACGCACTCGTCGAGATTTTATGTCCTTCGTGCACGTAATGCATGAACTCGTAAATCTCCAAGCCCAAGAATCCGAGACCGAGAATAACCGTGATGGTCAGCCATACTTGAATCTGCTTCAGGTTTTTCTTGTGCAGAGCCAGTGTAGCCATAACCGCAGTCATGGAACTTGTCAACAGAAGCAAAGTAGCTGCTGCAACCAGCGGCATGTCGAACAGTTCTTGCGAAGTAGGACCGCCGTTTGCCTGGTCGCGAAGCGCAATGAATGTTGCAAACAAGGAACCGAAGAGTACAGTCTCCCCACCGAGGAAGAGCCAGAAGCCAAGAAGCTTATTCTTGCCTTCAAGGGTGGCTTTTTCCGGTTCATCAGGCAAAACTGCATTTGCGTGATGTGTAGCCATTACGCCTTCACCTCCTCGATTTCGTCCTCATGAATATGATATCCAGGATCGTCATTTACCGAACGCAGGAACATGCAGGCGAATGTCACCAGCAAACCGATCACGACTACCACGTAGTTGTGGTACATGAAACCGTAACCTGCGATGAACAAACCAACCGACATCATGAAAGGCAGGAACGATGGAGATGGCATATGGATATCGCCAAGTGGTTCAGCAGGCGTCATGCCTTTGTTTCCAGCCACCTTCTCGATCCAGAATGCATCCAAACCGCGAACCAGTGGAGTCTGTGCAAAGTTGTACTCTGGCGGTGGCGATGGAATCGACCATTCCAGTGTACGTCCATCCCACGGATCCGCAGGAGCACGTTTGGAGCTGTTTGCTGTAACGATAATGTTTACCACGAAAAGGATGGTACCGATCGTCATACCGAATGCACCAATGGTACTGATAAAGTTACCAAAATCGAGGTTTTGATCCTTGAGGTAAGTGAAGACACGACGCGGCATCCCCATCAGACCCAGGAAGTGTTGCGGGAAGAATGTCAAATGGAAACCGATGAAGAAAGTCCAGAAGTTCCATTTTCCCAATGTTTCATTGAGCATTTTCCCGAACATTTTTGGCCACCAGTAGTGCAGACCCGCGAAGAGCCCGAAAATGAGACCCCCTACGATAACGTAGTGGAAGTGAGCAACTACGAAGTAGCTATCGTGGTATTGGTAGTCAGCTGGCGGAATTGCGAGCATAACCCCTGTCATACCACCAATTGTAAATGTTGGAATGAAGCCTACTGCCCACAGGTTTGCTGATGTGAAACGAATTTGACCGCCCCACATCGTCAATAGCCAGTTGAAGATCTTAATCCCTGTCGGTACCGCAATCAACATGGTTGCCAGACCGAACAGTGTGTTGGCGATTGCACCCAAACCTGTTGTGAACATGTGGTGAGCCCACACCATGAAGCCGAGGAAACCGATCAGCGCTGTTGCGAATACCATGGAGCTGTAACCGAACAGGCGCTTTCTAGCAAAGGTAGAAATAACTTCGGAAATAACGCCGAAAGCTGGGAGAATCAGGATGTATACTTCGGGGTGACCGAAGATCCAGAAGAGATGTTCCCAAATGACAACGTTACCACCTGCGTCCGGATTGAAGAAGTTACCGCCGAACAGACGGTCAAACATCAACAGAACCAGACCAACTGTAATCGCAGGGAATGCGAAGAGAATCAGACCAGATGTAACAAAAGCGGACCAGGTGAACATCGGCATGCGCATGAATGTCATACCTGGAGCACGCATGTTGATAATGGTAACCAGGAAGTTGATACCACCAATCAGCGTACCGATACCGGCGATCTGCAGACCCAGTACGTAGAAGTCTACGCCGTGGCCGCTAAATTGGTTCAAAGCCAAAGTTGTATAAGATGTCCAACCAGCATCAGGTGCTCCACCCAGGAACCAGCTGGTATTCAGCAGCACTCCCCCGAAGAAGAAGAGCCAGAAACCAAGAGAGTTCACAAACGGGAACGCTACGTCGCGAGCACCGATTTGAAGAGGAACTACTGCGTTCATAAGAGCAAAGATGATCGGCATCGCAGCGAGGAAGATCATCGTCGTTCCGTGCATGGTGATCAGTTCGTTAAACGTCTTGGCACCAACCACAGAAGACTCAGGATACATCAACTGCAAACGAATCAACAGGGCCTCGAAACCGCCAGCCAGGAAGAAAATTCCACCAGCAATCAAGTACAGGATCGCGATTTTCTTATGGTCAACTGTCGTGAGCCAATCCCACAGCCCTGAGCGCTTTGGTGCGTGAGAAGCATGTGCAGACACAGGTTTACCTCCTTTTAAGCGTCACTGCCTATGACGGGTAATTTCTTTACAAATCTTACTTCACGCTGAGTGTTTGCAAATAATCCACGAGCGCCTTCGTTTGCGCATCATCCAGGTTCAGGTTTGGCATGTTGTTGCCTGGCTTCACCTTTTGCGGATCTTTCAGCCACTCTGCAACGTTCTCAGGTGTGTGGGCAAGAATACCCGCTACACGCTCACGATCAGCAAAGTTGGTCAGGTTAGGACCCATTTTACCGCCTTTACCAGCTACAGCATGGCATCCGAGGCAGCTCTTGTTGAAGATTTCTTGACCTTGAGCAGCACTTGCAGCGCTAGCAGCAACTGGCTCAGCAGCTTGAACGCCCTTCATGCCTTTTGACCAGCTGTCAAATGCAGCTTGATCCATTACTTCCACCTTGAAGTCCATCAAGGCATGGGACGCTCCACAGAGCTCCGCACATTTTCCGTAGAAAATGCCTGTTTTATCAGCTTGCAGCCAGATTTTGTTTTCCTGACCCGGGTTGGTATCGATTTTACCGCCCAGAGCAGGAATCCAGAATGCGTGCATCACGTCAGCTGATGTTACGGTAAATTGCACTTTCTTCCCTACTGGCAGAACCAGGTCTTGCGCGGTAGCTACACCGAGGTCTGGATATTCAAATTCCCACCAGAACTGATGCGCCGTTACTTTCACTTGAAGCGCTTCCTCTTTTGGATACGTCTTGTGAAGCTCGAAACCGGTCGTAACGGTAGGGACCGCCATAACGATCAGAAGCAGGAATGGAATTACTGTCCAAAGAATTTCGAGTGCATGATTGCCTTCCACCTGTTTCGGAATTCCCTGCTGTCCCGGACGCTTACGGTATCGGATAAGGACGTACGTGAAGATCAGCATAACGACAATAAAAACGCCGATCATGATAGCGGAGGACAGCTTCATCAGGTCAAACTGCATCGCTGCAACCGGACCGGATGGCTGGAGCGTGGAGAGCTCTTCTCTGCCACAACCGGTTAATGCCAGCGCCAGAAGACCAAACACTGAAAGCTGACGCCAAAACTGTTGCCAACCCTTCATACCCAAGAACCCCTCTTTCTTCGTGTTGGTAACGTTCTAGCCACGCTTGCAACTAGAAGTTTTCGTACTCTTTTACTTGCAAGGATGGCTCTCTTTTACTTTCCACAAATATGATGCCCAAGTACGAAAAGTATTAGCAGCCATTCCAAAAACAAACAAATAGAGTAAAGGTTTGCAGACTTCTACCCGCGCGTGGTAACCATTTAAGTATACATAAATTTTCCTTAATCTAAAGGCTGTTTGTTATCATTTTGTTAACAAATTTATGAACAAATTTGTGAACTTTCGAGTTAAATAAGTCCTGATTTGGTAGGAAAAAGGAGAAAACCATGCAAAAAAGGCCTATAGCACTAGTTACTGGTGCCTCCAGCGGGTTTGGTATGTACGCTTCTTGCGCATTAGTCAAGACCGGGTATACGGTAATTGCATCCATGCGAGATGTGTCGAAGAGAGGACCCCTTGACAAAATCGCAAAAATGCATATAGCAGCAGAACATATGGAAGTGATTTCCCTGGATGTTACTTCTCCACAGCAAATCGAAGAGTCCATCACAGGGGTGATCTCTCGCCACGGACAGATCGATTTGCTGGTCAATAATGCAGGGTATGCCTGCGGAGGCTTTGCGGAAGAGCTGCCCTCCGCGGAATGGCGCAAGCAGTTCGATGTCAATGTTTTCGGCCTCATCGATGTCACGCGTGCTGTACTGCCCTATATGAGAGAGCAGCGGCGCGGCAGGATCATCAACATCAGCAGCATCAGCGGACGCTTTGGCTTCCCAGGACTTGGCCCCTACGCTGCTTCCAAGCACGCGGTAGAAGGCTTCAGTGAATCCCTGCGGCTTGAGCTCCTGCCCTTTGGCATTCATGTCATGCTCATTGAGCCAGGATCGTACCGCACCTCCATTTGGGAAAAGGGACTGCAGCAAACTGCCCTCTCCTCCTCTTCTCCATACGCCTTGCAAATGCAGAAGCTGCTGGCATCCGTCGAGCAAATCCTTCAGCAAGCACCGGAGCCAGATGAGGTGATCGCTGCCATCGTTCAAGCGGCGACCGCGCCAAAGCCACGCCTTCGCTACCCTGTGGGCCGCGGCGTCAGGCTGACGATCGCAGCCAAGAACCTTTTGCCTTGGAAGTGGATCGAAGCGAT
Organism: Brevibacillus choshinensis; assembly: GCF_016811915.1. Taxonomy (NCBI): domain Bacteria; kingdom Bacillati; phylum Bacillota; class Bacilli; order Caryophanales; family Paenibacillaceae; genus Brevibacillus; species Brevibacillus choshinensis. The sequence continues at coordinate 5,419,651 of NZ_CP069127.1, forward strand.
CGTCGCCAAAAAAATGAGCTAGCGATTGCCTACCGCACCTATGCGGCGGAGCGTTTTTTCTGAACCGGCTTTCCCGATACATAGCTGTGCAGGACCATACCGACGATCACCAGGAGCATCCCTGCACTTGACCAGATACCCGGCAGCGGCACAGAGAGGAAGATCATTTCGAGAATGACGGCGAAGACGACCTCCCCTGCCTGTGTGGCCTCAACCACAGCCAGCTGCTGGGCATTTCCTTTCGCCAAATCTGTCGCTTGGAAGAAAAGCACGGTTGCGACAATCCCGGAAGCGAGCGCGACCAGCAGCGATTGCATCGTCTGGCTGCCGCTGGGCGGTCCCTCTGTCACCATCGCCCAGATGCCGAGCAGCAGCCAAAAAGGCAAGCTTGCCAAGGTCATTCCGAGCACACGCTGGTAGGCATCGATCCTTCCTTGTGTGAGAGCCATCATTTTCCGATTTCCCAACGGGTATGCAAAGGCCGCGATTACGATGGGAACGATGCCAAACAAGACCTCTTTTCCCCCGACTGCTCCTGCTTCGTGCAGCTGCATCAAGGCTACTCCCGCCAAGATCAGCAAGGAAAAGAGAAGCCCCTTGTACGGAATTTTCTGACCGAAGAGCGGTACGAGCAACGAGCCGGCAATAATCGTGATCTGCCACGTTCCTGCTATCAGCCAGCCGGGACTGTAGATTGCTGCAAAACAGAGCGGAGCGTAGAACAAACCAAAGCCTACGAAGCTCCACAATGCCCATTGCCACGGATGAGCCTTCATCTCCGTCCAGAGCGGCAAAAGCTTCCCTCGAAGTCCTACGATTACCCACAAGAAGGGAATCATGAACAAATAACGCAAGGATGCGCTGTATAGCCAGCTGCCGCCTGATAGCTCCATCGCCCTGTTCAACACAAAGGTCGAGGCAAAGAAGAGCGATGCCACAACCCCCAATATGATTGCCCTCATCCTGATCCCCCACAATCCTCAAACAGCCTAGTGCTGTTTTTATCTTCTTTCAGTAGGATAGCCCGAGCCCAATGGACTGTCAAAGCACAGTAGAAAAAAACACACTCATGATGAGTGTGTCCGGGTACGTTCTATTCTGTTGCTTCCGTAGCCCTGCCTGTCCGAATCAGCCAGCGGTGCTGCAAATATTCGGCTACACCGAAGAATATCGCCACGAAGCCGGCCCCGATCGGAGTTACGCGAGCGGCTGCCGGCAAAAGAAACGCACTGGCATAGACGATTACAAAGCCTAAAATAAAGTCTCCTGCCGTGCTCATCCATAGCGTACCTGGCCGAAGAATCCGCCGTTCCAGCCAATACCCTGCCAGCGCCAGTACAAAGCCGACGCCGATCGAATAATAGAGGGTCGAATAATCCACTTCCGGAAACAGTGCATCCGCCAGCACTACCAATATTGGACTTACGAGCAGCTTCACCAGCAAACCGTCCACACTAATCGGCCTCCTTTTGTAAGTGCTAACAGTATTCCCTATCCCGCTTTTCCTACCGCATTTTTTTTTGCGTGCGGTACCATCAGCGGAAAAAGTCGATGACGGCTATCATTTTCAGCTTGCCGCCAAATCATCGGACATACCGCAGCACAAAAAGACCCGCATCACAATCTCGCGTGACGCAGGTCTTTCGCAATCGCTGCCTGATCTATTTCACGTCCGTCTCCGCCGGTGCCTGGGCATTGTCGCCCTGTGCTTCCTCTGCGAATGTCGGATCATACCATTCTACCTTGTGATTCTTTTCTATGGTTTCCATCCATTGTCCATAGTGTTCGCTGCGATTCTGATCCGCCAGAACCGATTCGATCTGATCGTGTACCTTATCCAGTGCCGGAGCAGGCGAACCCATCTGAGCTTTATTCGCTTCGTAATACTTCTGAATTTGCTCCTCTGTGACCGGGAAAGCCTTATCGAGCAATTTGTCCCGTGTCAGCAGCACTTCCATCTTTTCACGCAGCTTTTGCTCGTTCATCCCCATGCTGCTCAAATAATCATGGAAGGCTTGATCCGAGCCAATCTGCTGCTTCATCGCATTCACTTCTTTGTCCAGATCTTCCTTGGTGACCGATATATTTTGCAGTTTTGCTTCCTGCTTGATTAATGATTGGGCGACAAGTTCATTGACCATCTGTTTTCCGTAGAGATTTTTCATCTCATCATACAGCTGGTACTGCGTAATGGAGGTATCCCCTGCTTTGACCAGGGTTGGATCGAGGTCCTTTTGACCTGCCTGGTACACTCCCAGTACAACTAGTCCAACCAACAGGATGGATGCCGAGAGAATGGAAACATCAAACTTCTTCACGTAGAGATCCTCTCTTTCTTTTTCTTGTCCTCCAGTATAGACGGAATTTACGGTAGAAAAATGGAATTAGTTTACACAGGTTTTCCACATTTCACTTATTTTAAACCATAGACTCTGTCTTTACATGAAGTACTTTGCAAAAAGAGAAGTAAGAACGGAGGCAATTACGGGACCCACGACTGCCCAAATTTGCAAAAAGCGCTCCTGCTTTCTTCCTTTATCTCCTTCGATGATCTGTGCTAGGTTGTCCTTGTCCGTCTTCTCGTTGTTCAGCAGCTGCAAGATGATGTCTTTCTCTTTGTCCGTTATTCCTGCTTTCATCGCAATTTCCGTTTGCAATTTCGTTAACGCTTGCACGAGCTCTGCACGCACTTCCTCCATGCGCTCCAAACGATGCTCAATACGTTCCAGCCATTTCGTGGCTACAGTTACTTTTCCTTCAAGTGTGTCGATTCGTTCCTCGAATTTATCTAGTCTCTGGTAGATCCGCTGCAAATGATGTTCATTGTACTCTTCCTTGATCTCGTCATTCTCGGCTGTCATGGGTACACCTCCTCCGTCCTTTGTAATATCTTGTATATGAACAGGAAAAGGTCATTGCTTGTACGCTTACCCGCCTTCCTTCTGCAACCTACGAAAACAGGCTACGGTTTACCTCCGCTATCAGCCGTACATCCATCCGCCCTGCCTTAAATACGGCTCTATTTTTAAAAATAGGACAAATATCGTAAGTCATCTGCTCATACCTTGTCTGCCGTTAAATCATACATTGGATTAGCAGGCGAGTAATTCAACTTCTGCAAATTTCAAAAAGGGAAGGGATTAACGCGATGGATAAAGCAAGTATGGAATCGCTGGTAGGCAGATCCGTCCGCGTGGACAGGGGCGGACCTGAGTCCAGAAGCGGCAAACTTCTGTCGGTTCAGCAAGATTACTTTGTTCTTTATTGCGAGAACGAAGGAATCGTATATTACAAGAAAGACCATGTCAAAAGCTTGACCTTGGATTCCCGCGAAGTCTCCGATGTCATTGAGGCTCCCGTCGAAGGGGAAGCACCACCACCTGTCCTCCAATACTTCGAAGCAGACAGCTTTACGTCCGTTCTCCAAAGCATGCACCTTTACTCCGTACAAATCAATCGTGGTGGACCCGAAAAAATCGAAGGGGTCATCGTAGACGCAACGGACGACGAAGTAACACTTATTGTCGGTAAAGAAGTAGTCAAAATTCTCCCCTTCCATATTCGCAACATCAGCTACAGCGCGAAAAACAATAGCAATGAGCAAAACAACAGCAACAGCAGCAGCAGCAAAGGCAATCGCAATAGCAGAAATTCTAGACGATAATAAAGAAAATAAAGGCTCTGCCAACGTCTGGTAGAGCCATATTTTCTATCACGCGCTGCCCAGAGAAGGACCACGAAGAAAGGAGTGGCAGATGGTGTTCATTTCGCTTTTCATCATGCTCATTAGCGGAGCCTTGCTGTTTTGGCTGGTTGCACCGCCTGCAGTTCCCCGTTCAGAAGAGAATCCCCTTCATCCTGAAGAGGGCACCTTGTACCCTCCTGCCGTAAAAGCAGACGATCTCGGACATCTCCACTTGCAGGATTAGGAGAAATGCGTTTCTGCAAAACGCAAGAAAGTTTACACTTTGCTAGAGAGGAGATTCGCTACCCAATGAATTACCTAGTATCAATGGTTGGAAAAACCGTTGAACTGGACATCAAAGGTTCAATCAGGCGCATCGGAATCTTGATAGATTTTGGAACAGATGTGATTGTTATCTATGATGGGAACAACTATGTGTACGTTCCCATTGGTCATATCCACAATGTGAGACAGTCTCCCATCTCCTTGCCTCATTTACACGAGCCTGACTATGAACATGTTCAGTCAGAGAACGACTTGACCTACCATAAAATTTTGGTTGAATCGCAGGGCATGCTTTGCCAAATCTCCCTTTCTAACACACTGTCTCTTTTCGGTTACGTCACCCACGTGCATCAAGACTACTTTGTATTTTCCTCGCCTGTCCATCACACTCTTTACATTCCCAACTTTCACCTCAAATGGCTGATTCCTTACCCGGATGTCTCAACGCCGTACATGCACCCGCACTTTGTCCATAAGGCGGAGTCCTCGCCTGTCAAGCTGGCTCGGACTTTTGAAGAGCAAATGAAGCGAATGATCGGCAGCATTGTTGCCTTTGATCTGGGAACCAATCCCGAAATGGTTGGATTACTGAAAAATGTCAGGAATCAAACCGCTGAGCTCGTCAGCGCCAATCAGAAACGGTTTTACTGGAACATTCATCATATCAAGGCCGCCTACTTCGCTGACATCTAACAAGGACGGGACCATGAGAGTACATGGTTCCGTTTTTATTCATCGGATACAATTGTTGTTTTCCCCTACTCTTTCATGGTTGAGCAACCAAGAAAAATCTGTGTGTAGGAATATCCACGTAGCCCTCCGCTTCGATCCGTTCATGCAGGGCAAGCAGCCTGTCAGCGTAATGCTCCACTGTAAAATCAGGGATCTGCCACTCGATCGCTTTTACATAATAAATGATCGCACCGATGTCGTAATAACGGGTAAACCCCATCTCTTCCTTTTGCTCCAGGATGCTGAATCCTGCCTTTTCCAGCTCATTCACCGCATAGCAAAGGTTCCAGTGCGCATATTGGCCAGAGATGGGGGCGTCGAGCAAGCGATTCAACTCGAGGTTGTCCTGCCCTCCTACCTGCTGGGTGATGAACTTGCCATCAGGGGCGATGATGCGATGCAATTCGCTCGGCAAGTAAGACTCGTGGCGGTTGATTACCAAATCAATAGAATCATCCGCAAAAGGCAGGTTGTCTTCCCCATCTGCTGCAACGACTTCGACGCCTAACGGCTCAAGCCGGTTTCGCGCAACCTCAACATTGGGCGGGTAGCCTTCTGTCGCTGCCGTCTTTTTTGGAAAGGGCTGCAGCAGGGATAGCAATTCGCCCCCGCCTGTTCCCATGTCCAGCATGGACTGAATTCCCATCATCTGCTTGCGTACGAGACTGACGTAATTCCAGGACAAGGGTGCCTCCACCATCCGCCCCGTTCTGGTCAAATAGGAAAAGTCCCAGCCAGCAAAGGGAATCTCTTCTTCTTTTCGAAAGGATGCCAACCACTCTTGTTTCTCCATTCTCGCTTCTCCTCTCAGTCGTTACGTCCCGCTTCCAAGCGGGGGAAAACGATCTCCTCATTCATGAACATGTCTCAGACCTAAGGCGGAGGCAAAATCATGCCTGGGTACGTTTGGGTTCGTGCTGTTCCTCTTTATCATGGAAAGCGAACTTATTTTGCAGGAGGAAATACTCATGCCGGATTTTGAAGTGCTCGCAGGGGTCGATCAAGGGCTGTATTTGATTTTTTTTCTTCTCACCTTGCTCCCAGCCCTTCAGATAAGAACGCTCGTCCATCGCGCTACAGGTGGACCCATGACAAACAGCGCTCGCTGGATCTTGTGCCTTACCGGCTTGGCTTTGCTCGTTGTCCTCGGACAGTGGGGATCAACTTGGCATCTGTATGAATCCTTTGGCTGGCCGTACATAAAAGACAAGGCACTCGGCTTCTTACCACTCAGCCTCTTCCCCGCGTTCGTGGCCGCACTGGTCTCTGTCCCTCGGCTGTGGCGCCTCTCTGTTCCACTGGTACCCGCCAAAGGAATGTCTGGATCTGACGCCGCTGAAGAGAAAACGAGGCGCCATGAAGCCTCCGCACCCGAAATGATTGTGCCGATACAAGCGTTGTCTCTAGGTGCCTTTCTGGCTGCCACTCTGCAATTTATCCTGCCGTCCGTCACCTTGCAGAAGGAAATGCTCATGATGGCCTGGGGTGTGCTGCTCGCAGGCTCTTCTGCCCTTTGGATCTGGCAATCCTGGCAGCAGCAGCGTCACTCTCGCTCGGGTCCCATGCACCGCCCTCATCTGATCGTTCGATTTCTGCAGGGCACCTTCGTTCTCCTGTTCCTCACGGCTTGTTCGCTTGCAGGGCTGAACAGCGCGCGAGAAGCAAGCCTGCTTCCCGAACGAATGAGCATGACGAATCATACGGTCGAATCCAAAGCGATGCAAGCGTCTTCAGGCGGCCATGCGCAGCACGCTGCCGCTGTAACCGTGACGAGGCCTGTAAGTGTGACGGAATTGACCGGGCCGCAAACAGGAGCCCCCGATCGCCGATTTACTCTCACTGCCCAAAAAGCAAAGATCCTGCTTCCCTCTGGCAAAGTCGTGGAGGCATGGACGTACAATGGTCGCTATCCCGGCCCCGAGCTCCGCGCGAAACAGGGTGAACTGATCGAGGTTGTGCTGGAGAACAAGGATATCTCGGAAGGCGTCACGATCCATTGGCACGGCCTGAACGTCCCCAACGCCGAAGACGGCGTAGCCGGAGCCACCCAGGACGCTGTGCTGCCCGGCGAAAAGCACGTATACCGATTTGTCGCTGAGCAGTCGGGAACATTCTGGTACCACTCGCACCAGCAATCCTCGGTGCAAGTCAAAAAAGGACTGTTGGGGGCACTTGTGATTGAACCTGCCGCCCAAACGAAACCATCCTCTCCCGTGCTGGACCTCACGCTCGTGCATCACAAGCTGGGCAGCGGAGGTGGAATTACGCTCAACGGCGACGACGGCCTTTTGAAACAAAAGGTCCTTCCCGGCACATCCGTGCGGTTACGCCTCATCAACGCAGACAGCTTTCCTGCGAAAGTCCAATTGCAAGGGGCTTCTTTTCAGGTCGCCGCCATCGACGGAAACGAAATCCACGAACCGAATCTGATCGCCAACCAGGCGCTCCTTTTGGCTGCTGGCGGGCGGTATGATGTCACTCTCACCATGCCGAATGCAAGCGTCTTCCTGGCCCCTTCCAAAACGGACAGTCGCCACGGTCTTTTGCTCAGTCCAGATGGAACCACAGAAGTGCCTGATCTTCATCCTGACCTCCCGACCTTTGATCCTGCGAGCTATGGAAGTCCGCAGCCACTGCCTTTTGATTTGGATACCCGCTTCGACCGTGATTATCGGTTAGTCTTCGATGTCCAATTCGGATTCTACGACGGGAAGCTGGATGGATTGTGGACGATCAACGGAAAGGTCTTCCCTCACACTCCGATGCTGATGGCGAAGGAGGGAGATCTGGTCAAAATGACCTTCATCAATCGCAGCTACATGGATCACCCGATGCATTTGCACGGTCATCACATGCTCGTGCTCAGCCGAAATGGCGCCCCCACGACAGGGAGCCCTTGGTGGACAGACACCCTCAATGTCGCTCCTGGCGAGACGTACGAGGTAGCCTTCCGAGCCGACAATCCCGGCCTCTGGATGGATCATTGCCACAACCTCACTCACGCGGCCATGGGAATGACGATGCACCTGTTGTACGAAGGGGTGACATCTCCTTTTCAGATCGGACACCAGACTCGGAATCAACCGGAATAAATCCCTAGAGAAGCAGCCTACTGGCATCGTGCACAGGCTGCTTCTCTTCGTTGGATCGGTGTGTCATTTGGTCCTTCGTTTTTTCGCTTCCAGCAGGCGATTGAATGTTTTGTCGGCTGCGTCCGGTTCGTTTGCTGACTCCTTCTGCTGGGAGCCCTGGCTTCCTTTGGACCTCGGCGTTTTAGCCTCAGCAGCACCCGCAGCATCTGCCGAAAGGACTGGATCGGCACCGCGCTGAATTCCTGAGCGCTTTTCTCCAAGCCGGGACAATACCTCTTGCCTTCCTGATTCGGTCTGTGCCTGTGGCTTTCGACGCCAGAGGTTCATCGCCTTCGCCCACCAGTGATCCGGGAGCTGCAGTCTCCTCGCCGCGACATCAAAGGGCCAGAGGAGAGCGGACAGCATGAGCAGCCACTCGCTGATGGATTGCGTGTCCCATTTGTCAGGCAGCCTTCCCGCAAACGCCTCTGACGGTTTGGCTATCAGTGAGCCTCCCCCCGCCGTCAGCCAGCCTTTCATTTCTATTTCTCCATCACGAGGCATTCCGTACTCCGGTGAAAAGGCGACCGTCAATCCTGTCGTTTGACTGGCGACGACTTGCCCGCTCTCTTTTTCCGTAATTTGAATCATGTAGGATCCTGGATCGGCTGCCGCAAATTCACCAGCCAACACCCCAGGAGCAGTCGGCTTGAGCCGGATGACCTCTCGCTGCATCTCCTGATTGAGCACGATCGCTTCCAGCTCCTGCGGCATAGCTGCACCCGCTGGTATTGTGACCGTCACTCTTCCAGCAGAACCCTCCAGCTGCGTTTCCGTCTTCCATGTTCCCTCCGTGATCTGAGGCAAGGTCCACGCTACGACCTCGTTCCACAGGCGGCTGCTTGCTCCCCAGCTCACCCAATCGGGAGCCCATTTCCCTTCGAGGTCGCTCGTCCATGCTGCTGCCCTGCCTAGGCCATATTGCCATCGGGCGAGGATCGGATCTTCATCCATGCTGACCAGCTGCATTTCCGCTGTCTGCTTCAATGTCGTGGCGATGTAGGCTCGCAGAGGCGGCAGCGACTGGCGAAGAGATGACCATCCTCCCACCGAGGCAAGGATCGGCTCCTGCGGCTTTTCCACGATGAATGTCCGGCTGGCCAAAGCTGTTTCTTTACTGAAGATTTTAGGTATCGATTCGGCATCTGCCGCAAAGTAGTACCTGCCATTCCCACCATCGGCAATCATCTGCAGCAGCTGTGTGTCCGCATCGTCTCCTACTGCGACGGTCGAAACCGTGATATTTTCTCCCTTCATCTGTTGGAGAAGACCTGCGTAGTCGTCATTCAGGCCCGATTGCCCATCCGTCAAAAGGATCACGTGCTTGCGCTTGGTATTCATCGTCTTTACCCGCTCATAAGCCAGCTGGAGGGCAGGATAAATATCCGTTCCGCCATCCGCGTAGATGCTGCCGATCTGCTGCTGGATCGTCTCCAGCTTGGTGACGTTCTGGGGAGCAACGACTTCCCAAGGACTGCCGTCAAAGGCGATGACGCCGATCTGGTCCTGTCCGTTCATCATGGTGGTAGCACGGATCGCTGCTTCCTTGGCCAGCTCCATTTTGTCCACGCCACGGGCATCGCCTGTCATACTGCCTGATTTGTCGATCACAAGCTGCAGCCCCAGCGAAGGCAGTTCTTCCTTCCCCCTGAGATCCATATGCACAGGCAGTGCTTCCTCAATCGGGGTCTGGAACCAGCCGCCCATCCCGAAGCTGTCTGCCCCACCTGTCATGATGAGCCCCATGCCCAGATCGCGGACCGCCGTTCGCATGCGTTCCATGTCCGCATCCCCCATTTGGGTCGCGGATACGTCCGCCAGCACGATCGTTGCGTATTTTTTGTACCCCTCCATTTCCTTTGGCAGCAGCTTGATGTCCCGTACATCAACACTCATATGGCCTGCTTTCAGTGCATGGACCAGATTGCTAGCCGCTCCCGGGTGGCCTTCCGTTACCAGCACCACAGGCGCTCCCGCTACTTGTGTGTACGTTGTTGCCTGATTGTTTGCCTGTACGGTATCCTTTTGCGGCTCGATTTCTACCCGGTAGCGGTGAAAGCCTTGCTGCATGGCCTTTTGCGTGAAGACGAACCGATTTTTCCCCTTCTCGATGGACACCGTCTGACTGCCGGCTTCCTGGTTCCCCTCGTACAAGCGCAAAGTCGCTTCGGTAGCCAGCGTGCTCTCGACATCCACACGGATCCCGTATTCTTCTCCTGCATACAAGCGCTGCGGCATCTGCACAGACGAGAGCACGACTTCGTCTCCCAGCGGCTGCTGCAAAGAAACCGCCTCCACTGCGACACCGCGGTCCACGGCAAGCTTGGTCTGGCGAGCGGTGTCCCCGCTTGTCGCTATCCCGTCTGTCACGAGGACGACTTTTCCCCGCGCATGACTGGGAATCATCGCTGCGGCGAGGCGGATGCCATCGGCCAGATTTGTCGCATTGCGGTTCACTTCCACTCCGAGAGGCTGCAGTTCATCTCGCGTCGTCAGCGGCTGATCGACTGCCGCTTGCCCACCTAAGGAGACGACGGCGTACTGATCCTCTGGCTGCTTCGCGGCGATCGCTTCTCTCAGGAAGGCCGCGATCCTCGGATCATCCTTCATGGAAGCCGAGCGATCTACCACAAACACGATCGTTTTTGCTTGCACGGGGGTCAAGAGTTGAGTCCCCGCCAATGAAAATACCAGCAACAGGAACACCAGAGACCGCAGCACAGCGATGATGACTTTCCTTCCGCGGGGCATCTGTTTTTCTTTCTGCCACCAGCGGACCATGACATAGGCGACGGGAAGGAGGAGCAGCAGAGCCAGTGGCAAAGCAAAATCAATACCCACGCTGATACACCCTCCATTCCACTAGCATGGCGAGCAAAGCGATTGCCGCCAGCCATGTCATCAGCTCACGGCTCCCCGCAGCATTTGCCGCCGAGCTCTCTCCATCGCTTTCCTCTGCATCCGCTTTTGTCCCCATCCGAATCGTTTTCGGCGCAATATCGGACTGGCCTTCCTTCATTTGCACAGCAAAAAACCTGCTCTTCTGTCCCGAATCCAGCCTCTCATCCACGCGGTATAGCCCGATGCGATCCGGCACCTCCAGCATCCAGCTGGTTCCACTAGACTGGATGGGCTGCTTTTGTCCGTCTGGGGCAGTCAGCACACGCTGGGTGGCTCCAGGAGTCAAAGGAATGGACAGCATTTCGCCAGGATGCGCCGGACCTATCGGTGCTGCTTGTGCGGGCGCGAGCCAAGCGACGACATTTTGCATAAAGATCGGAAAGGCCGGGCGCAGCGGCAAGTCGGAATCATGCAGATCAAACCCGACAATGACGACTCGTCTGCCATCGATCGTACCCGCTCGCACCAAGTCCGTGGCTCCCGCTTGGACCAATGACTTCATGCCCGGCACCTCTCCCAGCAAAGCGGACTTGGCTACATGGACATCTCGCCAGTCTACATGGCGGAGCAAAGGGTCGTCTGCCGCAACGGCTTTTGGCTCTTGATCCAGCTCTCTCGTCCCTTCGAACGGAAGCCAGTCTGCAGCGCGGTCAGGAGCGATCAAAAGGACATTTCCTTTTGGCAACCGATCCGGAACGACGCCATCAAACACCCACGCGTCGCGCGCTTCTCCTTTTTTCTCAGGCGGCTGCTGCATCGTCTCCACTTCCATGCTGCCCACCGTCTGCAGCGCTTGGTGCAAAAAACGATTCCCGGCAGGCGAGACGAGAGCTGCTCTGCCCACTCCTGTCGTGAAAGGCACGCTCCACGCCTCATTGTCACTGGCCAGTCCGTCCTGCTGCGGCTCGATCACTGCCCGATAGACGGGGGAGGCTGGCAATTGCCCCCACGTAATCGTGCATGTTGCACCCGCTTCGACGGTAAAGGTATCCGAATCGAGCAGCCTGTCGTTCTGGTCGTAGATCGTTACGGTTCCCGTGGACTGGCTGCTGCCGTGATTGTCGATACGGACGAGCCCTTCCACATCCTTTTTCCCTGTCTGAGTGACGAATGCGCCAATCGCCGAGTTTTCCCGGGTCCGTCCCATTTGCATGAAGCGAAAGCTGGCGGGATAAGCAGCTGCACCGAGCGAGGCGGAACGATCCTCCTCCCCATCCCCCATCCAGATCACGCCGCTTCCCGGTTCATTCGCAGCGATGGCACCTGCCAAGGAAAGGGCTGCCCCGATATCCGCACTGCCAAACGAAGGGGTGAGCTGCCCGAGCGCCGCGAGCAGCTGCTCCTGGTCTGCGCTTTTGGATACCCATACCTTCGGCTCCCTTCCCGCTTCCATCAAGGTCACGGTTTGCCCCCTCCCCAGCTTTTCGACCCATCCCGAAGCAGCCGCTACCGCTTGCTGCAGCCTCGTCTGCTCTCCTTCCCGGGTCTGCATGCTGCCTGCATTTTCGATGACCAGCACGGTATGATCGGTCGCGGGGCCATCGGTGGGTATGGCTGGCCGAAGCAGCGCCAGAATGAGCAGTACCGCTGCCAGCAGCTGCAAAAACAGCAGCAGATTGCGCCTCAGCTTCTCCCACGGTCGCACCGCTTCCCAGTTTTGCAGAGTGCGCTGCCATAACAGTGTGCTCGGCACGATCCGATCCTCGACCTTTCGCTTGAGCAGATAGAGGACGACGATCGCCGGGATGATGAGTGCGAACCACATGTTGCCTAGTGCCATCCACTGCATGGTGTTTCCTCTCCTCTCTAACGAATGATTCCGGCCTTGCGGAAGACTTGAAAGACGATCGATTCCACCGATTGCTCCGCCGCAACTTCCAGAAAGGATATTCCCCGTCCGTAGGCAAAGGCTGACAGCTCCTGCTGATATTCCCGCACACTCTTGCGGTACTCTTCCAGCAGAACGCTGGTCAAAGAAACCTCTTTGGCTTGCTGCGTCTCCGAGTCAATCAGGCGAAGCTCCCCCTGATAGGCAGGCTCAAGCTCATCTCCCGACAGCACCTGCACCATGATGACGTCTTGTCTGGCTGCTTGCAGGAAGGCGATGCCTTTCTCGTAACCGGTCTCAAACAAAAAGTCGGACAGCACGATGGAAATGCCCGCCTTGCCGCTGACGGCACCCAAAGATCGCAGAGCCTGATTCAGATCGCCTGCCCCGCCGGGAGTTAGGCCAGCCAAAAACGTCAAGAGACGAGGAGCCTGGCTTTTCCCTTGCAGTCCTCGCACCGACGATACCAGCTGTTTGTCAAAGGCGAACACCGAAACGTGATCCAAATGACAGAGAGAAAGGTAGCCGAACGCTGCCGCCAATTGGACAGCGCGCTCCATTTTCCCTGACTGCCCGTGGCTCATCGACAGGCTGCAGTCAATGTACAGATTCACATGCAGCTGCGTCTCGTCCAGATACTTTTTCAGAAAGAGCTTGCCCGAGCGTGCGTACGCGTTCCAATCCAACTGGCGCAGATCGTCTCCCGGCACGTATGACTGATAATCGGCAAACTCCATGGAGCTGCCCAGCTGCTTGGCCCGGCGAAGCCCCGCCTGGCTCCCAGCTGCTGCCCGCTTGCTCGCCAGCTGAAGCCGCTCCAGCCTCGCGAGCCACTCCGGATCCAGCAAGTGGCCGCTCATACCCGGTGCTTCTCCATTCCGTCCAAAATGTCGCGTACGATCTGATCGGGACGGATCCCATTGGCCTCGCCCTCGAAATTGAGGAAGATCCGATGGCGGAGCGCTGGCAGAGCCACTGCCGCTACATCCTCATACGCCAGATTGTAGCGGCCCGAAAGCAGCGCCCGTACTTTTGCCAAAGACACCATGGCTTGAACCCCCCGAGGACCTGCCCCGTTGCGCACATACTGATTGACGGACGCTACCGATCGCTCTCCTGGATGGGTCGCGAGCAGCAGCTTTACCGCGTAATCCAGTACAGGGTCAGCCACCAAAACTTCCCGAGCCGCCTGCTGGATTTCTGCAATCTGATCGGCTGATGCCACCTTCTCGACCTGGACAGCATGTCCGGTCGTCGTCTGACGCACTATCTCCTTCAGCTCTTCCTCAGTCGGGTACGGAACATCGATTTTCAGCAAAAAGCGATCCATTTGCGCCTCTGGCAATGGATAGGTTCCTTCCTGCTCCAGAGGATTTTGTGTCGCCAGAACGAAAAACGGGTCTGGCAGGGAACGGGTCACGCCCCCGGCTGAAACGGTCCGCTCCTGCATCGCCTCCAGCAAGGCACTCTGTGTCTTTGGCGTCGCCCGGTTGATCTCGTCAGCCAAGACCACGTGGGCAAAAATCGGCCCCGCTTGAAAGCTGAACGCCTGCTGTCCACTCTCGTCCGCGCGCAGGATATTCGTCCCGGTAATATCCGTCGGCATCAAGTCCGGTGTAAATTGGATGCGTTGAAAAGAAAGCTCAAAGGCTTGAGACAGCGTACGAACCAAAAGCGTTTTCCCCAAACCGGGCACGCCTTCCAAAAGCGCATGTCCTCCAGCAAAGACCGCCCAGAGCAGCTGCTCGACGACGTCTTTTTGTCCCACTAGTACTTTTCCGATTTCCTGTCTGACGAGTTCTACCCGTTGCAGACATTCCTCCAACGTTTGCTGCGCCATCGCTCGCTCCCCCTTTTCTTTTGAATCTGTCTCGTTACGGTTCGATATTGCTGAAATACTGCTTGACGACCTCTTGATAGTCGTCGGGAATGTTCCCCTTTTCCATGCTCTCACGGGCGAATTGTTCGTATTGCCCGTAGACTTCCTCGTAAGGCAGCGTACCTCCTGTAGACACCTGCGCGCTTCCGCTCTGGCGCGTCTCCGAAGAACCTGCTCCAAGCGGCCCTCCTACCGTATCTGATGGACCGTTGTCCCCGCCCATTCTCGCAGACGGTATGGTGACGAGCTCGTGTGATCCAGTCCCCAGACCTGCGCCGCTCCCTTTTCCACTTCCAGAACCCGAGCCTGAGCCAGTACCGGAACCGTTTCCTGAACCGGAACCGTTTCCTGAACCGGAACCGTTTCCTGATCCTGAGCCGTTTCCCTGCCCTGAAGCCCCATTGCCGTTTCCCGGCTGATTCGCAGTCCCTGAACCGGAATTTCCGTTCGAGGCTGTTCCCGATGACGGTGTGGTGGCTCCATTTCCGGCTGTCGTTCCAGAAGCCGGCACCGTCTGACCCGTTCCTGCTGTCCCTGCCCCTGATGCCCCCGCGCTGGCCAATGTCATCTGGGACTGCTGCAAGGAAGCGGCTGCAGCCGTGGCTGCCAGAGCGGCTTGACCTGCCTGCTGGGCACCTGCCAGCCCCTGCATGAGCCCCGCGTCCAGAGCCGTCATCGCTTGCGCCACTTGACCTTGAGTCAGCTGCTGTGCGGCTTGCGACAATTGTCCGGCGATTTGCTCCAGTTCTTTGGACGAAGCGCTCTGGGCATCCTTTTGCAGCTGTTCAGCCGCTTTTTCCAGCTCCTTGGCGATAGCATCACGCTCGCTCTGGGAAAGCTTTTCGAACTGCTTGGCGGCCTCTCGCAGCGCTGCCTCCAGCTCCTTCACCTGCCCGGATTTCATCGCGTCTGCCAGTGCACGTGTACCTTGCTGATTCGCCAAATGCTGCTGCAGCTTCGATATAGCTGCTTGTTTTTTCTGCTCGGTTTCCTTCCATTTCTCCAGCTGCTTTTCTGCGGCGCGCAGCGCATTCAGACGTTCTGCCGGGTCTTTCGCACTCGCCATCGCCTTTTTTGCCTGCTCCAGCAATTCCTCCAGCTGCTTTTTCTGAGCATCGTTCATCGCAGGATTTTTTTTCGCTTCCTCTTTCGCCGCATCGATCTCTTTCTTTGCTTCTGCGATCGCCTTTTTCTCCTCTGCCATTTGCGCCAGCCGTGCATCCTGAGGATTCGGCCAGAGCAAGAGGACGGCGCTCACTGCCAGCAATCCTGCGCACAGGTACAGCTTCTTTTGCACACCCTTCCATACATAGACGCTCTCTACAGCTTGCGGCATGATGCGTCGCAGATTACGCAGGGCATCCTCGCGCTGCATTGCGGCGATCTTCGAGACGTTGCCCCGATTTTCCCACGCTGTCACCACACGCTGCGCCAAGCCGTTTGCATCCGCGATCCTCGCGCTGTCCAACAGAGTAGGCTTTTTGCGAAAAGCGCTCAGCGAACCGGCGAGGACGGCAGCTGCGATCATCGCCACGGCGATCCACAGGTAATGCGGAATCGGCCAAAGACGGGCAACGAGGAGAAGCAAAGCGCTTCCCCCCGCTCCCCACAAGCTGTATGCGGCCAGCTCCCGCACCCAGCTTTGCCTGTCCAGTCTCCTGCGGATCGGCTCCAACAGCCCTTGCAGCTCGTCGTTTGATCTCGCTGTAAACATGTCTTATTGCTCCTGTGCTGCCTTGCGCATGCGCGGCCGCACCGGCTGAATCCAGTAGATCGCGAGGAGCAGGCAGGCCACGGTGACCAAAGCAAAGAACAGGCAGTAGTACCAGAACGGATCTATGTTCACCAGCACGCTGGCAGGATTGCCTCTACGGTGCAAATCCTGTACGGGGCCTTCATCGAAAATGTTCAGCATCGCAAAGAGCGGATTGATGCTATGCAAGAGATCCGGCCATACGGGCATCGGACCGGGCTGATAGTTCAGTTTCCTGCGCTGGTAACGGATCAATTCCTTGATGATCTCCGCCGCAACACTGGAGCCGATCGAGTACCCAAAGACGACTGCATAGCTGATGACTGTCGCGATCCCCGTCCGTTTGATCAGGGTGGAAAGCAGGACGCCGATGCTCCCGATTCCAAACATCGTCATCAAGTAAAAACCGAATACCTGAATCAGCTGTACAGGTGATATACCTCCGTACAGAAAGACGATTGCGTACAAAGGCACCGTCGCAAATACGAGAAAGGTCATGAAGCTGAGCGAAGCCAGCCACTTGCCTACAATCAAGCGTGTGGCGCTGATGTTGGTCGTGAGCAAAATACTGAGCGTCTGCCGCTCCCGCTCACCTGAAATGACTCCTGCCGTAAGTCCCGGGACGACAAAGCAGATCATGCCGAGCTGCAGGATGGACAGCATCATGAATAGCTCACGCGTCTGGTTTGGATTGTAGTAGCTCCCGCCGTTCGTCTGCAAAAAGATATAGAGAAGCGTAATTCCGCCCAGCACCAGCAAGTAGAGGAAGATAATCCACGGCGAACG
The DNA here is from genome assembly GCF_016811915.1 of Brevibacillus choshinensis. NCBI lineage: Bacteria > Bacillati > Bacillota > Bacilli > Caryophanales > Paenibacillaceae > Brevibacillus > Brevibacillus choshinensis. Next base: position 5,436,631 of record NZ_CP069127.1, read on the forward strand.
CTGCGTCCGCATGCGCATCTTCCATTCGTTGAACAAGACCGGGTTGCGCAATCGTCTCAAGACGTTCATGAGCCCACCCCCTTGGTAATTTCCAAAAAGATTTCTTCCAGATTGCCTTCCGCCTCATTGAAAGCAGCCACTGGAAAGCCCGCTGTCGTGAGGTCTTGCAGGAGCTGCACCTGCTGCGCGTCATCCCCTGCGAAGCCTGCCACGATCCAGTTTCCTTCACGAGTCACACCCGAGACGACGGGCATTTCACGCAAACGGGTCATCGCTTCCTCGATCCGCCCTGTCAAGCGAATCCGCAGCACGCGCTTTTCCTGCATTTTCGCGTAGATCTCATCGACGCGACCGAACGCAACAAGATTGCCCTCTTCTATGATTCCGATGACGTCGCACATTTCCGCCAGCTCCGGCAGGATGTGCGAGCTGATAATAATCGTCTTGCCCATATCGCGCAGCTCTTTTAAAATCTCCCGTAGCTCGATGCGCGCACGCGGGTCCAAGCCCGATGCCGGTTCATCCAGGATCAAGACTTCCGGATTGTGCACCAGGGAACGAGCGAGGCCCAGCCGTTGCTTCATTCCTCGTGAAAGAGAATCTACATAGGCATCGCGCTTGTGGCTCAGATTCACCAGCTCCAGCAGCTGCGGAATGATTTGCTTGCGCTCGGACAACGGAATATCGTAATTGGCCCCGTAAAAATCGAGGTATTCCTCCGCTGTCAGATTGTCGTAGACACCGAAGAAGTCCGGCATGTAGCCGATCAGCTTTCGCACTTCCTTGGGATGCTTCGTCACTTCGTAGCCACCCACGTACGCCTTCCCGCTCGTCGGCTCGAGCAAGGTCGCCAGGATCGACATGGTCGTGGATTTTCCTGCGCCATTGGGGCCGACGAAGCCAAATACCGTCCCTTTTTCAATCTCTAGGCTGAGCCCTTTCAATGCCTGCATTTTCCCGTATTGTTTTCGCAAGTTTTGAATCTGGATCACGGTTTGGTCACCTTCCCTTCCACGCTGACGCTCGGTATGCCGATGTGGCGATGATCCGAAAACTGGTGAGAAAATTTCAGCCTCAATACGTGATCTCCGGAAACGTACGCAGCCGCCTTGTCCCCCGTCATGATGTTGTTGGCAAAAACCTTGTCAAAAGGATCGAAAGCTTTTGTCTTCCAGTTGTAGACCAGCTTGTCAAACGGCGTATTGTCATCCGACCAGGTGTACAGATACAGATTGCTTATTTGCAGCTGTTGTCCATCCCGGTTCAGGTTGACGTCAAAGCTGATGTCGCCAGCAGGCATCATGAATCCATCTCCCATGTCATCCACCGGAACTGAGCTTCCCGCCATCGTCACGTCAAACGTCCCTGCCGGGTAATACACGCGGCCGTCTTTGGCTGGCTTGATCTGCAGAGGAGACGTCACCAGTGCGATGCTGTCAGGATGAATGGCTTCCCCTTTCAGGGAGGCATCCAAGATAGGCTCGCTCGTCCAACCTGCGATGGTTACTTGACTTGTTTGGAAGGTTCCCGCCCGTTTGAATTCCACGATTTGCGCCATGGCTTGCTCGCGTGAATTCACATTCGGATTGGCCTTTGCGTGATTCGGCACGATCAGGCCGGACAGACGCTGGTTTTGCCCTCTCCTGGACTGCATTTGTGCATCAGGCTTGAAAAGTAGCTTCACTTGGACAGTTTGGCCTGGGGCCATTTCCGGGAATTCTTGCACCTGCATGCCGGTGATGACCTTTACATCCCTGAGCGCATATTTGGTTTTGTTCGTGACGGTCCCAGTCAAGGCACCATCCCCGTACGACAAATCAGAGGCAAACTCTCCGGCATCGGAAACCGTCTGTTCCGTTGCCACCTTGCGCATGGACCAAAATTCTACATCACGAAACTGAATATCCGTATGATCCGGCTGCAGAGATGTCCAGATTCTCGGTACCTCATCGAATCGACGACTCTCCATGATTGGCTGGGACATGCCCTGACCTGTGATGGTCACCTTGTAATCCCCGCTTGTCGGAACAAAGAACGCGGTCACTCCGGTTGCCTTGGCCAAACCGTCCCCTTTCAATTCGACATATCCTGTCTGATGAACCAGGACACCTGTTCCGCGCTGCAACGCCCCAAAGGAAAAGATACCGATGCCAGTCACTACGGATAAAACGGGAACAATCGCCCACATATAGCTTTGCTTGCGCTTGTACCGCAGCAGATAAAAAAGGATGGGCCCTGCAATCAGGGCATAGATGCCAAAGAAGAATGCAAACCAGCCCACCTCGGGGATTTTGAGGGCCGGAATACGCTCCGCAGCTTCGCTGAGCGGCCAGATGCTATCCGTCAACGCTTCCCGGTTGCGATCCAGGGAGGATCCGAAAGCCTTAATCAGGGTATCGGCCCAAAGCTTGCTGTTCCCCGTCCAGCTGGCTACAGGCTCGGCAGCCAGATCGTAAGCCACGTAGAGGACTTTCCCGTCTCCGACTGCCCGCGATGCGAACAAGGGCTGTTGGCTTTCCGTGTACCAGGCTTTACCGGATTTCACGGCACCTGCGCTAATCGTAAAAGGCGTGTTCAGTTCGACCGGTTTGCTTTTGTCGGCCGTCAAGCTCGCCAACGAGTTCACTTGCGTCACACCGCTGACTTCGACAGGTGAGAGATCGGCCAGAGCTCCCGCCGTTTTTTTATACTGGGCGCCACCTGCCAGAATCAGCATCCCGCCGGATTTCGTCCAGTCCCGAATCGCCTGGATTTGCTGGTCGTTTAAGGTATCCAGCGCAAAGTTGTTCAGTAGCAGCAAATCCACCATGCGAAGCTGGTCACCCGATGCTGGCACTTGATCCGGCTTCATCGGGAGCACTTTCATCTCATTTGAGAAGGACGCCTTTGGCAGCGCTCCCAAGAAATTGGCCGTATCCGGATCCTCTGCCAGTACCCCGACCAGCAGCGTGTCACCATTGTAGCGTCTGCCGCCAACCGGTGCCTTGACCAGGACCTTGTCCTTTTTCATCAATGCCACATACGAATCAGGGCGTACCTCAGTGCCGGGTACGGTAATCGTAATCTGCTTGGTTGCACCTTTCGCGATGGAGACGGGCTGATAATACGCCACAGAAAACGTGTTGTTTCCCCGATCTCCCGTCATGACTGCGAGGTCCCCTTCCAAATCAGGACCGTTGTTTGTCATGGTGACTTGCACAGGGACGATCCCTGTTTCCTTGTACTCGCCGCCGACTCCCGCGGTGGCCCGGAGCTGTACGGCTTCCTCTGCCCGCGCTATGGTCACCGATCCTCCCGGCATGCCCGCCGCCAGCAGCAAGCAGGCACAGATGGCGATCAGCCACCGCTTGTACTCCTTTGCCGTGTTCATTCGTTCCCTACCTCCATCGATTGTTCTCCTCGCTGTATCTCTGCCAATTTCATACATGTATAGACGATGCTCGATGTGAAAAGGCTACAAATATTTTCTAATCGAGCGAACAACTGCGGCTCCACTTCTTCGCGAGCAGAAGTTGGTGTATTTACTTTTTTGTTTCCGCATGCTATTGTTATTTCGAAAATATTAGAAATACAAAAGGAACGACGACGAAGGGGGCTCACGGTGTTGGATAACAGCAGCGAAACCAATCAAGCAATCAAAGTGCATAGAGCCCTGGGAGAACAAACCCGCTACCGGATTATCCAAATCCTCACAAAGGAAAGCAATCTGTGTCCGGCTGATTTGGAGAGCCGACTGGAATCCGTAGCTCTTTCCACACTGTCCCATCACTTGAAGCAGCTGGCCGAGTGTGGTTTGCTCCTCTCTCAAAAAAAGGGGACCTATATTTACTACAGCTTAAACCCAGATACGCTGAAAAAATTTGCTCCCTATTTGCTGGATTAATTTTTCATTTATATTTCCATGTATCTAGAAATATAAAAACAAAGTCCAACTCCTCCATCGTTCACTTTCGGCGTCGTCATCGCTATTATTTCTATATTTCTAGAATCATAAAATAATTAGAAAGAAAGAGGTTGGTACACATGTCGAAAGGTTGGAAGATTTACATTCTCGCCCTGATCAGCTTTTTGGTTGGAACATCGGAATACATCATCGCGGGCATTCTTGACAAGATTTCTGCCAGCTTGTCTATTTCGGTCGTCGCCGCTGGTCAGCTGATTACGGTTTTCTCCCTCGTCTACGGTCTGGGCACTCCTGTCTTGATTGCCTTGACGGCGCATTGGGAACGGCGCAAGCTGCTTCTTTACGCACTTGGTCTCTTTGTCCTGGCTAATGGCCTTGCCTTTGCTCTTCCCGGTTACGGCTTGTTTATTGGCGCTCGCATCCTGATGGCTCTCGGTGCCGGTGTTGTCGTTGTCACTGCTTTGACGGTTGCCGCAAAAATTGCCCCGCAAGGCAAACAGGCGAGCGCCATCGCTACGGTCGTGATGGGCTTTACTGCTTCTCTGATCGTCGGCGTGCCTGTCGGGAGAATGGTCGCCGCTGCCTACGACTGGAAAGTGATCTTTGGCGGGATTGGCGCTCTCGGATTGCTGGCCATGCTGATCATTTCCCTCACAATCCCCAAAACTCAAGGCGATGCCCCGATTCCTTTGCGTGAACAAATGGCTCTGCTCAAACATCCCAGGATCTTTCTGTCACTGTGCGTCAGCTTTTTTTGGCTGGGAGGATATTCGCTTGCCTATACGTATATCGCCCCGTATTTGCTGACCGTCACGGGGATGAACGAGGGCACGCTAAATACAGCGTTGCTTGCATTCGGCATCGCGAGCTTGATCGGTTCAAAATTGGGCGGATACAGTGCCGATCATTGGGGCGTCTATCGCACTCTGCTATCTGGCATGGTCTTGCATATCGTCACACTGCTCTCCCTCAGCATCGCGACTCATTCTCCCGTCTTCGTCTTTGCTTTGCTGATCCTGTGGTCATTCGCAGCTTGGTCTTCCGGACCTACGCAGCAGTACCACTTGGTCACCCTGGCGCCTGCATCCTCCGGCATCATGCTGAGCCTCAACAGTTCCGTGATGCAGCTCTCCATGGCGGCTGGAGCAGGGATTGGAGGCATTGTCGTCGACAGAATTTCCCTGCAATCGGTTACGTGGATCGGGGGCCTTGTGGTTGCCATCGCACTCGCCATCATCTATGCTGTGTACCGTCCCTCGAGGGCAGAGAGCGTAAGATCCGACAGCATGCACCAGGCGTAATTGCCGAAAGGGCAGCCTGCTGCGGAAAGACAGGAAAAAGCCTTTGTTCGGTCCGCTGCGCCGAGCGAAGGCTTTTTGACTTTTTTGATCGTTTTCAATACCCCATGTCGGCTGTTCGAGATGGATCAAACATATCCGCGATCGCCTTGTGGATATTCGGCGGGTACTCCGCGATCCGATGGCACAGATACAGGTACCACTCTTTCCCGTAGGTGAGATACAAGCGAACTGGAAATCCCTTTTGCTGCAAGCCCTGCGCCAGCTCGGGGCGAACGCCGTAGAGCAGCTCCAGCTCTGCTTGTGAATGGCTCAAGTAATCTCGCTGCAGCAGCTCGTCAACCATGCCCTGATCATGAGTGGCGAACGCACAGGCATGCCCCTCCTCCATGCACATCTCGGCAAGCTGAAGATAGCGTTCGTTCAGCTCAGTGGAGCGCGCCAATGCTATGTCCCGCGACTCCATGAACGCACCCTTGACCAGGCGAATTTTTCCTGGCAATGCCAATACGCGTTTGAGGTCCTCCACCGAACGATGCAGATGGGCCTGAATCGTGATGCCGACATTTTCGTGACGATGTGCCAGGCGTTCATACAGCGCAAGGATGGCCTCTGTCTTCGATGACTCCTCCATGCTGATCATCAGGTAATGACCTTTGTACGCCGCCGCTGCTGCCATTTCCTCCACATGAGCAAAAGCCAGCTGTGGATTCACCAGAAGACCTACATGCGACAGATCAAAAGAGATGCCAGCAGGTTGTCTCAGCGCTGCGCAATCGTCGATGACAGCCATCAGCTCCTCTTTCGCCTGCTCGCACGCTTTTGCATCGGTTGTGTTTTCTCCCATGTACTCGACGGAAAGACGGTAACCCCTCGCTTCCAGATGCTCTGCCCGTGACAATGCTTCCTGGCGGGTCTCTCCTGTCACATAGCGCTTGGCTGCCGAGAGCAGCAGCGGGTACAGCGTGCTGGAACCCAAAACCTTCTCTTTCAATCCTTCGTCGCGGGCGATCGTTCGCAGGACCTCCGCCGTCATTTGCTCATCACTGAACATGTCTCTATCTCCCTTCGTGCCACGCAGGCTTCTCTCTATCCACCCTACCATGGTAAGCTGAAGACGATTAGATCCAGTTTGCCGTCATTTAGACAGATCCAGTTTGCGAGGAGGTCCCTTTTGCTTGGCATGGGTAATGATTGATCGAGAAAAGCCGGTTCCTTTGATCCGACAGCTATATACAGAATTGTGCGCCATCATCTTGCGCGGAGATTGGGAGGCTGGCCAAAAGCTGCCGTCGACACGCAAGCTGGCTGAAGAGCTGCAGATTTCCCGCAACGTCGCGGTAGAGGCGTACGAGCAACTGTACGCGGAAGGCTACATCGAGAGCAGGCAAGGGTCGGGCTACTACGTCTCAGCCGGAATCTATCTGGAGCAGCATGCCCGGCATATAGAAGTTCTTTCGACAAGAGAAATTCCAGTCGATTCTGCCTCCCAGACGATCGATTTTCGCTCAGGGGTGCCTGCCTTGGAGCATTTTCCCCGGACGACATGGGGCAAGATCGTCCAGCGCGTCTGTCAGGAAGCTCCCCTCTCCGCTTTTGGATACGGTCGTCCCGAGGGTCGCTTCGAGCTGCGCCAGGTGATCAGCCGTTACCTGTACCGCACGCGTGGCGTCCAGTGCAAGCCCGAGCAGATCGTCATTACATCCGGAGCTACCCAAGCGCTCACACTGATTGCAAAGGTGCTTTTGACAAGCGGCAGCCGCGTCGTGATCGAAGACCCCATTACGCAGGACATCCAAACCATCTTCAAGACAGCGGGCGCTGTGCTGCTGCCTGTCCCTGCCGATGAGTTCGGGCTCGTCACGGATCAGCTGCCAGATCCCCATGCTTCATCGCCCAGCTTTGTCTTCGTCACGCCTTCGCATCAATTTCCTTTGGGCGGCACACTGCCGATCAAGCGTCGTCTGCAGCTGATCCGTTACGCCCGCGAGTCAGGCAGTTACATCGTCGAGGACGATTACGACAGCGAGTTTCGCTACGACAGTCCACCGATCAGCTCCCTCCAAGGCTTGGCTGAGGAGCGAGTCATCTACATCGGTTCGTTCAGCAAGATTCTTTCCCCTGGGCTGAGGCTCGGCTATCTCGTCCTGCCCCTCGACCTGGTCGAACGCTACCAAAGCGCCAAGTGGTTTTCCGATCTGCACACCCCTACCATCGAACAGCTTGCACTCGCCGTTTTCATTGAGGAAGGTCATCTGGAAAAGTACATCAATCGGGTGAAAAAAGTGTACCGAAAACGCAGACAAACGCTTTGCGAGGCACTGGAACGGGCGTTTTCCGAGACGGGGAACATTCGCATACTGGGGGCATCCGCTGGCCTTCACATTGTGGTCTCCTTTGCCGGCATCCGCTTTTCTCCCGTGCTGCTGAATCAGCTGGAGAACACTGGCGTACGCGTCTATCCTGTTGAGGAACATGCGTTATCCCCCGGCAGACATACCGACAAGCTGATCATCGGGTATGGAAACGTGTCAGAGCAACAGATCGAGGAAGGTGTCCGAAGGCTCTACTCCGTTCTTTCCTCGGTCGAAAATGCAGCCGGCGTTTGAAATGGCTGAGCTCCTCTGGCCAGACATAGCAAAACGGCCCAAGTCCAGTAGTTTCAATGGACGAAGGCCGCTTCCCTTTGTTTCATTATTGATCATGCTGACTAGACGAGTGCCAGTTCATTGGTTAGACCAAGCGCCCGCCCTGTAGACGTATGAATTTCCTCGATCAGTTCTGGGTGTTGCAATAGTGACAAGCCATAAGAAGGAATCATTTCTTTGATTTTCGGTTCCCACGCTGCCAACTCTTGCGGGAAGCATCTTTTGATGACCTCAAGCATGACGGAAACCGCGGTGGAAGCACCCGGAGAAGCCCCGAGCAATGCGGCTACCGAACCATCGGCTGCGCTAATTACTTCCGTACCAAATTGCAGCGTTCCTTTGCCAGCTGCGGTATCTTTGATTACTTGCACACGTTGACCTGCTACCACGGTATCCCAATCCTCGCTTTTCGCGTTCGGGATGAACTCGCGAAGCTCTTCCATACGCTGTTCTTTCGATAGCATGACTTGCTGGATCAGGTATTTGGTCAATGGAACGTTTTTGGCGCCAGCTGCCAGCATCGTGAAGACATTGTCCGGTTTTACGGAACCTAGCAAGTCAAATAGGGAACCGGTTTTCAAGAACTTTGGCGAAAAGCCGGCAAACGGTCCAAAGAGCAGCGATTTTTGGTTCTCGATGAATCTTGTGTCAAGATGCGGAACAGACATTGGAGGCGCACCGACCTTGGCTTTCCCATACACTTTTGCGTGATGCTGGGCTACAACCTCCGGATTCTTACATACCATGAACAGTCCGCTAACCGGGAAGCCTCCAATATGTTTTCCTTCAGGGATACCTGTTTTTTGCAGCAGTGGCAGGCTTCCCCCACCGCCACCGATAAAGACGAATTTTGCCTGATGATGCTCAACCAGACCGCTCTCGACATTGATCACTTTCAAATCCCACAAGCCGTCGTTCGTACGGCTGATATCTTCTACACTGTGTTTGTATCTGACATCGACGTTTTTGCTTTGCAAGTGGTCAAACAACATGCGTGTCAAAGAGCCAAAGTTGACATCCGTACCAGATTCGATTCTCGTTGCCGCGATCGGCTCGTTCGAATCCCGGCCATCCATAATCAGCGGGATCCATTCCTTCAGTTTTTGAGGGTTATCGGAGAATTCCATCCCTTGAAACAAAGGATTGTTAGACAGTGCTTCAAAACGTTTTTTCAAAAACGATACGTTTTGTTCCCCTTGAACCAAACTCAAATGAGGCAATGGCATGATGAATTCATGCGGGTTACGGATCAGATTGCTGTTTACAAGATAAGACCAAAACTGTTTGGAAACCTGATACTCTTCATTGATTTTCAAAGCTTTGCTCACATCAATGGATCCATCCGGTTTTTCGACGGTGTAATTGAGCTCACACAGTGCTGCGTGCCCCGTACCGGCATTGTTCCATTCGTTAGAGCTTTCCTCTCCTGCGCTTGCGAGCTTTTCAAACACTGTGATTTTCCAGTCCGGTACTAATTCTTTCAGCAGCGTTCCCAAAGTCGCACTCATGATTCCGGCACCAATTAAGATAACGTCTGTTTTAGATTGTCTGTTACTCATTTTTACCGTCCTAACTCGCTGATATTTGAAGAAAAGATACCAGGTGCTCCTGCAAGGGCACAACGCCAAGCAAGGGTGCAACCTAGTCACACACCTTTTCTGGATCAATGATAACCTGTTAATAGTGTAACACTATTGCTTATAGAATAAAATATTTGCTATTAAATGCTAGTAAAAAGCTATACAAAAGTCTCAAAATTTTAGTAATGACATACTCTTGCAGATAAGCTGCGAGACCCTCTCCACTCCCCTGCAAACACAATAAAACCAAGGCCTTTGCCCGACTGCACGAGGGGGCGTGGCTTTGGTTCCTTCGTCCCGAAGTTAGTTTATTTTGGATATTCCTTTTTCCATTCGTCGAAGGGGAAGCGCTGCCAGTTGTTGCTGCATATGGAATATTGCTTTGTCCCACACCTTTTTTTGGCTTCTCTCTCCTTTATCGTCTCCCCTACCCTGCATGGACTTGATCCTTGCCTTCCGACAGCTTCCTGCGCGCGAATATCACGAACACCAAAGCTGAAATCGCGACGGACCCTGCGCAAACCATAAACAAGACCCCGTAGCCTGCATACTGGGATACCCAGCCTAGAGCGATCGAGCCCAGCCCGATTCCGAGATCAAACGCCGTCATAAACGATGCAGTCGCGACCCCTCTCTTTTCTGGATGTGCCAGACGCAGATTGGCTGCCTGAAGCGCTGGCTGTGCGGAACCGAAGCCCAGCCCGTACAGCAGAGCTGCGACAATGACCCCGCCGAGCCCGCTCGATACGCTCAGCACAATCAGAGAAGCCACCGTGACCACCAAGGACGGAACGATCACGTTCACTTCCCCGAGCCGGTCGGAGAGCTTGCCTGCAAACGGCCTAGCCAACGTCAGCGCCAGCGCGTACACGAGGAAAAACGTGCCTGAGTTGATCTTGATCGATTCTGCGAATAGCGGCAGGAAGGTCGTAATCCCTCCGTACGCCACTGCGAGGAAGAAAAGAGCCGACGTAACGGGCAGTACCGATTTCTCGAAAATCTGTATTCGTTTTGTCCCTGCTTTTGGCTGGAACGGAATAGCAGTTGTGAGCACCAGCAAAAATGCTGCGACAGAAAGACCTGTCGCTAGCAGAAACAGACTGTGGAAAGATCCCTGCTGGATGATCCAGATCCCGAGCATCGGTCCAATCGCCATCGCTACCGTCGTCGCCATCCCGAACCATCCCATACCTTCTCCGCGCCGCGAAACCGGGATGATATCTGTGACAGAGGTGCTGACCGCTGTTGTAGAGAAAGCCCAGCTGGCTCCATGGAGGATGCGGAGTGCCAGCAGAATCGCAATGCCGCCAATCCGGTCGTACAAATACATCGACAACGTAAAGAAAACGAGCCCCCAGAGCATGAAGGGACGCCTGCCGTATCGATCGAGCAGCCCCCCGACGAAAGGTCGAAATACGACCGCAGTCAATGTGAATACCCCAGCCGCCAGTCCGACTTGCGCCTCACTGCCGCCCATTTGTTTGATAAATAGCGGCAGCGTGGGAAGCAGCAAATAAAAGCCTGTAAATAATATCAACATCCCCAGCATCATCTGGATGAATGACTTCGTCCATAAACGTTCCATTCGTTTTCCCTCCTCAATCGCACGCAGCTCAATGCACCATCGCCCAGCGGTTCCCCCTTACTCCTCCTGAATCTGAACGCGCTCGATCTCTTCTCTTACCCACTGCATGTCGACCTCACCCAGCCGCTTTCGATGATCGAACACCCGCAAGAGCTGAACGCGCTGCTTTTCCGGCTCCGGCATATTCGCTAAGAGATAGGCTTCAAATTGGGACACGTATCGATAATTTTTCTCCACGATTTGCAAATACTGCTCCAGGCAATCTAGACGGACTTCTTTTGTAACGTATTGAAAATACACCATTTTGAAGCGGAAAGTGAGCTCTGTCTCTGCTCCCGCGTCGGCATCCAACGGCGAGGCCATCATCTCGTAGAACTTCTCTCTCCCCGCTTCCGTGATCCCGTATATTTTCCTCGTACGCCCTCCCTTCGTTTCCTCTTCGACCTGCAGATGGATCCAGCCCGCTTCCGTCATCCGGGATAGCAGCGGATACAACGTTCCTGAGCTGATTTTCCGTACGAGTCCGACGGCATTTTTCAGAACATCCTGCAGCATGTAGCCGTGCTTGTCACCCGTCATCAGCTCTCCCAATACAAACAATTCGTACAACCCTGTTTCCTCCGCTCTACACTTATATGTCGATTCGATATATATAATATATATAATATATATCGTCACGACTTATTTATCTACCCCATTTTTCCATTTGTGCTGAAGAGTACAAAAAGCCATTCACCCATGAGTCGCTTACCCCCATGGGTGAATGGCTTTCCGAGAATGATCTCATTGAATTCCAGCCCGCACTAGAACCTCCGACAGCACCAAGGTGGACAAAATCTGCAAAATTCAGGACAACGACGCCTACGATCTCGCCCCTGTCCGAAGCCCGATTCAGGCGGCGGATACCCTGGCCTTTGAGACGGAGAAGAATACGAGGATGGGTAGTAGGCAGATTGGTTGTAAGACGAAGATTGGGATGACGACCAATATGGACTTGGATTATACATGCTGTCGCCCTCTTTCCTTGTAAAATTTGGATGACTATATGTGTATATGCAGGGGAACATTCACCCGCATAGACGAGTAACATCCCAGAGGGCCAAAATAAGGTATCAACCTACGCCCTTTCCTCCTCAGCCATGAGCGCCTCCTCCCAGGTTCAGCAGGACACACCCTCCGATAATCAGCGCAATGGCAATGACTTTTTTCACCGTAAGTGCGTCGTGAAACACGATAACGCCAATCACCGCGACTATCGCCGTTCCCAGCCCCGACCAGATCGCATAAGCCGTTCCGACTTCCATTTCCTTTAGCGCGAGACTCAGCGATGAGAAGCAAAGAATATATAACACAAACATCATCACCGTGGGAATCGGCTTGCTCAGCCCTTCAGACAGCTTCATAGATGTAGTGCCGGCCACCTCAAACACAATCGCCAGCAGCAAATAAACCCAATGCATGTTCTCCCCACTCCCCATTTTCTTCCATGTTTACATATATGGTGTTTTCCATTATGTCAAAACTCCACCTATCCAACCATACACGAATTCGGTATGATGTTAAAAAAAAATGGTAGGTGGATTTCCCCATGTCAATTCCAGAATCAGCACAAAAACCCGTGCGTTTTTTAGAAGGAGAACGCGTCTATTTGCGTCCGATCGGATTGGACGATACAGACTGGTACTTCCGTTCCCTTTACAATCGCGAGAGTCGCCGTCTCACAGGCACCCAAAAGCATTATTCACGCGAGCAAATCCAGCAGTATATCGAGAGCAAGGCGCAGGATTCCTCCAGTGTGCTGCTGCTCATTGCACAGCGTGACAACGACCGGGTAATCGGAGATATTCAGATCGGCGCGATCGATACCTTCAACCGAAACGCCTATCTCCGCATTGCCATCGACCAGCAGGAGAACCAAGGAAAGGGCTTTGGCAGCGAAGCCATTCGCCTCATGCTGGATTACGGATTTGGCATTCTGAACCTCCATCGGATCGAGCTCAATGTCTTTGCCTACAACGAACGGGCCGTCCATACGTATGAAAAACTCGGTTTTCAGCGGGAAGGTGTGCAGCGTCAAGCGCTCTATTACGATCACGCCTATCACGACTCGATTCTCATGTCGATGCTGGCAGAGGAGTATCGGGCAAAATACCTCCGTTCATAGAAAGAGGCGACACACCATGAATACACTCTCCGCCTTGGAAGATTACCTGAAAGGGTACGCTGAGCGCGGTTCCTTTAACGGTGCCCTGCTTCTCGCCAAGGACAATGAAGTCCTCCTGCAAAAAGCGATGGGCTATGCAAGCCATGAATACGGCGTGAAAAACACCACCAAAACCAAGTTCCGAATCGGCTCCATCACCAAGGGCTTCACCGCGATGGCGCTCTTGATTCTTTGCGAAAAAGGCCTGGTTCGTCTAGAAGATCCGATCCAACTCTACTTGGAAGACTTCGTCTACGAGGAGCCCGTGACCATTCATCACCTGCTCACCCACACTTCAGGAATTCCGAACTTCACGAGCCATCCGAGCTACTGGGCCACTACCATGAGATTGCCCACCACGCTCCAGCAAACGGTTCAGTCCATTGCCCGTATGCCACTAGAATTTGCGCCGGGGACTCACTATCAGTACTCCAATTCCGGGTACATCCTGTTGACCGCCATTATTGAAAAAGTGTCCGCAGTCTCCTATTCCAGCTTTTTGCAAGAGCACATCTGGCTCCCTCTAGGGATGCTGGACACGGGCTGTGAGGAAAGCCGCTCCGTGATCAAAGGGCTGGCGACTGGATACACCGTTTGGGAAGAGTACATCCATACCGAATACATCGATATGACCATCCCGAGAGGAGCTTACGGCATGTATTCGACCGTTGAGGACTTGTGGAAATGGGACCAAGCCCTGTATACGGAGCAGCTTGTTTCGGCAGAGTGGATCGACAAAATGTTTACACCGTACGCAGATCACTACGGATATGGCTGGGCCATCCACCATTCTGGCGGGAGAAAGATCACTAGCCACTTCGGAGATATTAACGGTTTTCAAAGCGATCTGTACCGCAGTGTGGATGACCGCCTCGTCGTCATCGCTCTGAGTAACGTAAACCTGACTCCTGTCACAAAGATCACGAGGGATATGGCTAAAGTCGCATGGGGAGAGCCAGTCGAATTCCTGTCTCGAAAGAATGGATTTCTTCAGGAAACGGCAGACGCAATCACGCAAAGCACCGGGACCTACATCGCCCCCTCCAACGAAGGTATGCGTGTAGAAATCACAGCTGAACCCCATGGAATCTTTGTTACCCATCCCAAAATGTACGGAGTCCCCTACAAATTTCCCTTGCGTCTCGCGGCACACACGGCGGAATACGTGGAGTGGGCGGCTGATATGGTCAACGAAACGTTTCAAGTATTCGTATCCACCGATCAGAAAGGCTGCGACCTGCTGTTTACAGATGAATTCGGAAAGACAGAAAAGCTTTTCGCCGCAGCAAAAAGGAGCTGATCCCATTCAGCTCCTTTTTCACAGCATTCCGCGCATCTCTTCCTTTGCTTCCAGACGCTCGATGCGTTTTTGAAAAGCCTGCGCTTCGGCCTTTGAACGGTTGCGCAGCAGGCTCCCTCGCTTCTTCCATTGCTCATAGGCGAGTCGCGTGTAGTGCAGGGCTTTCTCCCAATCCTTCAGCTGATGCTCATACAGCTTCGCCGCCTCGATGTAGACTTCTTCCGGCACATGCCCAGGTGACTCCATGCACGATTCCCAGATATGCAAGGCACGTTTCCAATCCTTTTGCTTTTTGTACAGATGACCGACGGCGAGCTTGGCCCGGACATTCCAGGGATGGTCGCTGTGGGCAACAGTCAAATACGCCTGCAGCGCTGTTTCCCCATCGCCCAGCGCATCGTACCAGCGCGCGATTTCATAGCGCTCCTCCTGGGACACCTCTTCCCTCTGATGCAGGAGAAGCAAGCGGGAGACGTGGATGTAGAGGGTAATCAGCGACAGAACGTCGATTTCGTTGTGCTTCAGCACACCTTCGATCACGTCCGGGTCTTTGGAGTGGAGGAAGTCAAAATAACGGACAGGAGCCAAATAGCCGGGCAAATCGTCCTCCCGATACACATTCAGCTTTTCCTGCTCGATGATCGCAAGACGGCACGACTCCAGCTCGTCCTTCCACAATCTCCTCGCGCCATGCAGCAAATCCAGATGCCCAAACGTCGGCAGCGCCTGCACCTGATCGCGGATCAACGTATGCCGGGTCCGCACCTGCGGCCAGTCAAACGATTTGCCATTGAAGGTCACCAGGTGAGACGACTGCTTGGCCTGCTCCAAAAACGAATGGTACAGCGTCACTTCCGCGGTAGGAGCCGACAAGAAATGCTGGCGAACGACCACTTCTTCTCCCTCTAAGCGACTGTACCCCAGCAAGAAGACCGTGTTTCCCGCTCCGCCTGACAAACCTGTCGTCTCCGTGTCAAAAAACAGCAGATCCTCCGCCCGTCTTCCAGCCGAAGACAGAGGATGCTGCCTGCCAGACGCCTCCCACGCAGCGATCGTATCATGCAGCTGGGCAAAGGAGTACGCTCCATGCTGCTGACGGAGCGGATAGCGGACTTCACGGATCATGACGTGCTCATCTTCCCACACATAAGGACTCGCCTGCATCCTCTGCCATCGTTCGGCAAACGGAATGACAGGCTGCGCGGCTTGCTCGACTGGCTGTACCGCCTGTTCAGCCGTATCCTTCGCATCCACCGCTTCTGCTGACTCGTTGGACTGTGCCGATCGTTCAGGCCCCTGAGTTCCCAGGTCCTTGCTCTTGTCCGCCTCCAGAGACAGATGCCCCTTCATCCGCTGCAGCTTGGATTTAAGAGACATACGCGCTGCCTCCTTGGGCGACCCGCAAGAGTGTCAACGCCAGCTCCTTGCTGCCGTCATCCGTCGCTCCGACACAAGATGGACAGCCTGTTTCGCATGGGCACGAGACGATCATCCGCTCCGCTTGAGAGAGGATCGTCCTCATCTCTTTGTAGACCTGTTCAGACAACCCGATGCCTCCCGGATAGCGGTCATACAAGAAGATCGTCGGCTCCTGGGAATGCACCGCCTTGCGCTGCGGAATGACATGCAGGTCCATCGGGTCGCACATGACGAACAGCGGAGCCACGTGCTGGAGCACATGAGCCAGGCCCACCAGCCCCCGCTCCACATCCTCTGTCCCGATTTCCGCCAGCAGCGTATCCGAAAAGGCGATCCAAGCGGCATTCGTGTGCAGCTCTTCCTCCGGCAAATGAATCGGACCGGAGCCGATATTTTCATGGGTCTCAAACTTGATTTTCTTGAAGATCGTCGCCATCGCATGGACGGACACCTCCCCGTACGCAAAGGAGCTCTGACCTTCGCGGCGGTATTGGTCCTGCTCCAGCACTTTCAGCTGAACAGCCAAATTGGCATCCGTGTAATAATCGACGGAAACTTCCCGGACGTACGCCTTCTTTTCCTCGTAGTCGAGCTTTTCCACCTGATACTGCGTCCCTTGGTGCAGGTAGATTGCTTCCTCGTGCAGCAGCGTCATCGAGCTGAACCGGTCCATTTCCCCGATGACCCGTTCATTGCCGCGCTCGCTGATGTCGATGATGACTACATTTTCCTGCGAGGCAGACCGCAGACTGATGTTGTGCGCCGGGAACGAGTCGTTCATCCAGAACCATTTGCCTTTGGAATGATGCAGGACCTGCTCCTCCGTCAAAAATTCCAGAATCTCCACGATCTCCGCGCTGCCGAACTGATCGCCCTCACGAAACGGCAGCTCGTACGCGGCGCACTTCAAGTGATCGACGAGGATGATCAGATTGTCCGGGTTGATCCTTGCTGTCTCCGGACTTCGGTCAAAGAAGTACTCCGGGTGAGAAATGACGTACTGATCGAGCGGCGTAGAGCTGCCGACCATGACGACGACAGACTCGCCCTGCCTTCTTCCCGCCCGGCCTGCCTGCTGCCATGTGCTGGCGACCGATCCTGGGTAGCCGGTGATCACACAGGCTTGCAGCTGCCCGATATCGACTCCCAGCTCCAGGGCATTCGTGCTGACGACCCCCATGATGTCGCCATTGCGCAAGCCCCGCTCGATTTCCCTGCGCTGGCTTGGCAGATACCCGCCGCGATAGCCCTGAATCGTCTTGGGGCCGAGCTTTCTCTTGATCAATTCCTGCAGGTACGTGAGCAGGATCTCCACGCGGACGCGGCTGCGGGCAAACAGAATCGTCTGGATGCCATTCACGAGAAACTGCTCGGTAATGTCGCGAGCTTCCAATGTGGCACTGCGCCTGATGTTCAGCTGGCGATTGACTACCGGCGGATTGTAGAACAGAAAATGCTTGATGCCAGCTGGGGCACCGTTGTTGTCCACCAGCTCCATCCGCTCTTCCGTCAGCTGCTCCGCGAGCTCCTTGGGATTCGCGATCGTGGCGGACGTGCAAATAAACTGGGGATGGCTGCCATAAAAGGCACAAATCCGCTTCAGGCGGCGAATGACATTGGCGACGTGACTGCCGAACACGCCGCGGTATGTATGCAGCTCGTCAATGACGACGTATTTCAGATGCTCAAAAAAGGATACCCACTTGGTGTGGTGAGGCAGGATGGCCGAGTGCAGCATATCGGGATTGGTAATGACGATATTCCCTGCCTTGCGCACCATCTGCCGGATGTTGGCTGGCGTGTCTCCATCGTACGTCTCTGATTTGATGGACAGCCCCATCTCGGTGATCAGCTCGTGCAGCTCGCTCTTTTGATCCTGTGCCAGCGCTTTGGTCGGAAACAAATAAAGCGCCCGCGCCTGTGAATCCTCCGACAAGGTCTGGATGATCGGCAAGTGATAGCACATGCTTTTTCCCGATGCGGTCGGGGTCACTGCCACGATGCTTTTGCCTTCGCGCACATGGCGAAAGGAAGTTTCCTGATGCGTATATAAAGAAGAAATGCCCCGCTTTTCAAGGGCTCCTCGGATTCGTACATCCAGCTGGCTAGGAAAAGGCACCGTTTTGGCCTCTCGCGCCGGGATTGTTCTCCAGTGCGCGATATTGGACAGGAATCGCTCATCCTGCCGAAAGCTATCGAGAATCTCGGTCATGCTTTTTTTCATTTTCATCGACATCACCTTCTTTGATTCAATTTTACGAATGGATGTTCGTGATGTAAATGAATTTATTCTGGATAAACCACACTCGTTTATGTATAATCAGACACTGTATGCAACGGCCCCGACTTTTCTGCAAGGGGAAAGTCAATAATCTGCGAAAAAGTGAGGTAACATCTTGAACATTCAACAACTGAAAATGGATTGGTTCTCCAATGTACGCGGTGACGTATTGGCTGGAATGACCGTGGCCCTGGCTCTGATTCCCGAAGCGATTGCCTTCTCGATTATTGCCGGTGTGGATCCCATGGTCGGACTGTACGCTTCCTTCTGCATTGCTGTGACGATTGCCTTCGCTGGCGGAAGACCCGGAATGATTTCGGCGGCGACGGGTGCCATGGCTTTGCTGATGGTCAACCTCGTGAAAGAGCACGGCTTGGAGTACCTGCTTGCAGCCACCTTGCTGACGGGGGTCATTCAGTTCTTTCTGGGAGTTTGCAGGATCGGGAGGTTCATGACCTTTGTTCCCCATTCCGTCGTGATCGGATTTGTCAATGCATTGGCAATCCTTATCTTCATGGCGCAATTGCCGCATTTTGCTGGAGCATCCTGGGTGATGTACGCGATGGTGCTAGGAACACTCGCGATCATTTACGTTCTTCCACGCTTTACAAAAGCAGTTCCTCCTGCATTGGTAGCCATTATCGCGATGACAGCTATCACAATATTTGGCGGTCTGGATTTGCGCACGGTGGGTGACATGGGGCAAATCACGCGCAGCCTGCCGATGTTCCATCTGCCTGTCGTTCCTTTGAATTGGGAAACCCTGTTGATTATTTTGCCGTACTCGTTTCCTCTGGCGCTCGTCGGGATTCTCGAATCACTGATGACCGCTTCGATCCTGGATGAAATGACCGATACCCGAAGCGATAAAAACCGTGAAGTCAAAGGACAGGGCATCGCCAATCTGATCAACGGCTTCTTTGGAGGCATGGCTGGTTGCGCCATGATCGGCCAATCCGTCATCAACGTCAAGTCCGGCGGCCGCGGTCGTTTGTCTACCCTCGTCGCTGGCGTCTTCCTGCTGTTTTTGATCATGGTCTTGGGCGATATCGTGAAGCAGATTCCGATGGCTGCACTCGTCGGCGTCATGGTGATGGTCTCCATCGGCACCTTCGATTGGCAGTCCATCAAAAATTTGCGCAAGGTGCCAGTGAGCGACTCTCTCGTGATGATCATTACCGTAGCCATCGTCGTCGCTACCCATGACTTGGCGAAAGGTGTCATTGCCGGCGTCATTTTGAGCGCTGTCATCTTCGGCTGGAAAATGGCTCGTCTCAATTCCACTGAAAGCCTTAATGCCGACGGGACAAAAGAATACGCCATCTCAGGCCAGCTGTTCTTTGGCACGATGACCCATTTCGTCGATCAATTCGATTATCTGGCAGATCCCGAACACATCCGGATCGATTTGAGCCGCTCGCACGTCTGGGACCATTCTGCAGTGACGGCGATCTCCAAAGTCGTGGTCAAATATCAACAGCTTGGCAAACACGTATCCCTAGTAGGATTGAATGCAGAAAGTCAGAGGTTGGTGGACCGCATTGGCATTTTCTCTCCATCTGGTCACTGACCCTTACCCCGATCGCCTAAAGAAAAAGGATTCCGCCCGCACATCCATGCGGCTGGAATCCTTTTTTATGCCCATCTTTTTTCCCTTCAACACATAAGTAATTTGTTATAATGGGAGAGGGTGATGAAGTCATGAACGAATTGCTTCAGTATGCTTTTCGTATTCGCGCTGCCATGAACAAAATGCAACGGGATATTTCCATAGAGATGCAAAAACAGCACGGTGTCGATTTGACTCGGCCCCAGTGTTACTTGCTCTCCCTCATTTCCACGGAAGAGCCGTGCAAAATAACCAGCCTCGCGAAGAAACTGGGAGTGCGGCCTAGCACCATATCCACGATGATCAATCGACTCGTCGATGACGGCTATGTCTCCCGCGAGTACGGCCATAACGATCGGCGCAATGTGCTGGTATCCATCACCGCTCGCGGCAGTGAAGTGCTCAAGAGAGATGTAGAAAATTACGGCAAAGTCCTGCAGCAATTTATCGGTGCTTTGGAAGCGGATGAATTGGAAACGTTTACGCGGACATTTGAGAAAATTTCTTCCATTCACGAGTTGAGGTCATAGCTTGGTGGGCTACTGCTGCAAGGGATTCAAGCTTATGGAAAACAGCTTTCGGTAGCATCAGGTCACGCGAATGTTCACGTGACCCATTTTTGCTGGCAATCAAGCGCCGTACGCTTCCTCCAGAATGGCGAGGTAGTCCTCTGCCGTAACCGTACGGACATTGCTAGGCGTGGATCCGTTTTTCATGGACAGCTCCACGATCCGCGGGAAATCCTCTACCTTGATCCCGGGCAGATCCCTGAGCTTGGGAATGTTCAGGCTCTCAGTCAAAGCCGCAATTCCCCCAATCAGTTTGTCGATGGCCTGATCGTCTGAATCTGCATCGACGGCAAACCCCATAAACCTTGCAAGCCTCGCGTGCATCGGCTTGTTTTCTGCCGCGTTGAATTTGAGTACATAGGGCAGAAATACCGAGTTGGCAATGCCATGCGGGGTATCGTACAAGCCTCCCAGCGCTTCCGCCAGACAATGAACAGCCGCTACGTCCGCCGATCCAAAGCACAGTCCTGCCATCAGGCTGCCCTCCAGCATCGCATGCCGGGCTTCCTCATCCTGTCCATTTGCATACGCCGCAGGAAGTGCCCGCACAATCGTCTCCATCGCCCTTGCACCGAGCGCTTGCGAGATCGGATTGGTCACTTTGCACGTGTACCCTTCAATTGCGTGCACCAAAGCATCGACCCCCGTAGCCGCCGTAACCGCCTGCGGCACGCTGTACGTCAAAACGGGGTCGAGCACAGCCAGCGTTGGACGCAAATTCGCATGCTTCAATGTCATTTTCCGATGGGTAGTCGATTCTGTAATGACCGCTGAACGTGTCACCTCGGAGCCCGTACCCGCTGTAGTCGGTACGCAGATGATCGGCGCAATATTCGTATAAGAGAGGCGGCCGTCCGCGTAATCGGCAGGCGTCCCGCCATTTGGTCCGCACAGCGCGATGGTTTTCCCCGTATCCATGGCGCTTCCTCCACCGATAGCGACCACGGCATCGGCGGCAGCATCGCGAAACGCAGCGGCGCCTGCCAGACATTCCGTATCGCGAGGGTTCTGACTGAGTCCATCAAACAGCGTCACGCGAAAGCCCGCTTCCTGCAGCGCAGATTGAATGGGGGCCACCAGTCCGGCACGGATCACGCCAGGATCGCTGACCAACAGAACCGAGGACCCGATCTCCATCGCTTTCAACAGGGACGGCAGCTCTTTCGCTTTCCCCTTCCCCATTTCGATGC
Source organism: Brevibacillus choshinensis (assembly GCF_016811915.1). Taxonomy (NCBI): domain Bacteria; kingdom Bacillati; phylum Bacillota; class Bacilli; order Caryophanales; family Paenibacillaceae; genus Brevibacillus; species Brevibacillus choshinensis. Next base: position 5,458,217 of record NZ_CP069127.1, read on the forward strand.
GTGTCGAGCAAAAATAGCTGTATGCTTTCATTGAATCTCCTCCCCATTACTTTTCTTCCATCATACAAGTGATGGACGAGCCTTGCCAGACCTCAGTCAAAATAGTTTAAATTTTCGACCATCGAACTGTAACATTCCTTTTTTTTCCACGTCCGATAGGCAAAGGGGGTTATAGAGAGATGAGAAACATCGTAAAAGCCAGTACAATCACGTTTTTGGTCGCATCCTTGGTCGGTTGCAGCGCAAGCGAGCAGAGCTCACAGCAGCCTGCCTCGACGGCACAATCAGGAGGAGCGCAAAATCAGCTGGCAGCTCGGCCAGAAAGCGCAGCAAGCAAGGCAGCTCCTCGTAACAGCATGGCAGATACGGCATTCATGAAAAGGCAAGGCATGACGCGGCCATCCGGCGCAGACGACATGTACTTCCAGCATTACGGCACGAACCCATTCATCTCCACCGACGACGACAATCTTTCCACGTTTGCCGCCGATGTCGACACCGGCTCCTACACCCTTACCCGCAGCTACATCCAGGAAGGCTCACTCCCACCGCCCGATGCCGTGCGCGTAGAAGAGTTCATCAACTACTTCCCTGTGAGCTACCCAGCTCCCCAGCAGCAAACGTTTGGCATCCAGGTAGATGGCGGCCCTTCGCCCTTTGGATCGGGCTATCAATTAGTGCGCATCGGCATCAAAGGAAAAGAAATTTCACCTGAAAACAGAAAACCAGCACACCTCGTCTTTGTCATCGACGTCTCCGGCTCCATGAATCGGGAAGACCGACTGGAGCTCGTCAAAAAGAGCCTTCGTGTCCTGGTCGACCAGCTCCAACCGGCCGATACAGTGGGCATCGTCGTCTACGGAACCCAAGGGCGAGTCATCCTCGATCCCACCTCCGCAAAAAACCGTCGGACGATCCTTTCCGCTATCGACGAGCTTTCACCCGAAGGCTCCACCAATGCCGAAGAAGGTTTGCAGCTCGGTTATGAAATGGCGGATCGATCCTTTGAGAGAGGCGCCATCAATCGCGTCATCCTATGCTCGGATGGAGTGGCCAACGTCGGGGAAACGGAAGCAAGCGGAATTTTGCGAGCCATCGAAGACTACGCACGCAAGGAGATTCACCTCAGCACATTCGGCTTCGGCATGGGCAACTACAACGACGTGCTGATGGAACAGCTGGCAGACAAAGGCGAAGGACAGTATGCGTACATCGACTCATTCTCCGAGGCTCGGCGCGTCTTCACCGAGGCCTTGACCGGGACCCTGCAAACCATTGCCCGTGATGTGAAGATTCAGGTGGAGTTTGACCCGAAAGCAGTAGCTCACTATCGCCTGATCGGCTATGAAAATCGGGATGTGCGAGACGAGGACTTCCGCAATGACCGAACCGATGCAGGAGAGATCGGCTCCGGGCACAACGTGACAGCCCTCTACGAAGTGAAGGTTCGGGAGGAATCCGCCGACAAGCTGGGAGACGTCCGCATCCGCTACCATAACGTCTCGACAAAAAAAGTCGAGGAAGTGAGCCGTCCCCTGCAAATTCAATCCAAGCTCTCCTCCGAGCTGCAATTTCTCGCCGCCGTGGCTGAATTTGCCGAGATCTTGCGTCAGAGCGCTTGGGCAAGTGAGGGCACAACCCTGCGCGAGGTGCTAAAGCTGGCTGAAGCATCGGCGACAGGCGAGCAACAGCTGGAATTTGTCCGACTGGTCAAGGATAGTCTCGCCATTCGCGGTAACTGAGCCGTAAAACCAAGAACCTCCCGACACGATCGGGACTGACCCCGTAATGTGAGACAAATCAAAACACCTTCAAGAGAAAACAACTATGTCGTAAGATATGGGGACAACCTTGGAGGTGTTTTTGCGTTGGCAACAAGAGTTAGTTATCCCGTAGAAATTAAAATGAAAGCAATTGAAATGCGTCTTGCAGGCGTCACCAAAAAGCAGATCATGCAAGAACTAAATATAAAAAATAAGACCCAAATTCAACAGTGGATGCGCTGGTATCGTAGTGGAGACGTTCATCGTCTTCAGCAACCTGTAGGAAAGCAATACAGTTTTGGAAGAGGGCCGATGTACGATTCTGAACTGGAACAGGTCAAAGCAGAGAATCGTTTTCTAAAACAACAACTGGACGTTCTAAAAAAGTTAGAGGAGTGGGAAAGGAGGTGTCACCAGAAGTAATCGTTCCTTGGATGGAGTCCATTCGTGGGCAAGTAAGTGTGAGCCAAGCTTGCGCGTGGCTTGGTATCCCTCGTTCTACCTACTACCGTTGGAAAGCTGCATACGGGAAAAGAAACGAGGATCTCGTTGTGGGAAAGATTCGGCAATTATGTATTCAACATAAGTTCCGTTATGGGTATAGAAAGATTACAGCTCTGATGCGAGCTGAGATGTCTATTAATCATAAACGAGTACAACGTATCATGCAGCGTGAACAACTACAATGCCGAGTGAAGGTGAAGAAACGCAAGACAACAGGTCAACCTTCTTATGTAGCAGATCATCTCCTGCTGCGACAATTTCAAGCAAGTGCCCCAATGCAGAAATTAGTGACCGACATTACTTATTTACCTTACGGAAGTAAACTTTTATATTTATCGAGCATCATGGACTTGTACAACGGTGAGATTGTGGCATACAGTATTTCTGACAAGCAAGACACATCGTTAGTCCTCGATACGCTATATCAACTGCCAGACCAACCTGGAATGATGCTTCATAGCGATCAGGGCAGCGTGTATACGTCTCAGGCGTATCAAGCAGCAGTAAAGGGAAAAGGCATTACCATGAGCATGTCCCGTAAGGGTACGCCCGCTGATAATGCCCCCATCGAGTCGTTTCATTCCACACTAAAGTCTGAAACGTTCTATCTCGATAATTTTATCTGTACGACGACGGCCATCGTTGTACAGATTGTCCAAAACTACATTCATTACTATAACTCAATTCGCATTCAAACGAAACTAAACAACCAGTCACCGATTCAATTTCGGCAACTGGCTGCTTAAATGGCTAAGGTGTTTTGATCCCTGTCCTACGGACGGGGGTCAGTCCCATCGCAGGGAGGTTCTTTTTTACTCCGGGACATTCGTCGACTCACAGGCTGACGATCCCCGTCATTCCGGAGCGAAGAGCTCCCTCTTTGTTTTCGATGACGACTTTGACAGTAAACGTGTCCGTGCCCGCATCCGCTTTGGGACTGATTCTCTCCACCTTGCCGCGGACCGTCTTGTGCAGCGCGTCCACGGCCACATCGACTTCTTTTCCAATATAAAAGCGCTCCAGATCTTTCTGTGCTGCACCAATCACCACGTAGACCTTTTCCGTATTGACCACGGTCATCGCAGCGGCATTCGGGCTGATCATCTCGCCTGCATGAATGATTTTGGCGCTCACGTATCCTTTGATCGGGCTTTTGACTGCCGCATTTTTCAGCTGGTATTCCGCATTGTCTACCACCGCTTGCGCCCGCTCCACTCCAGCGGAGTACTGGGCGATCTGCTCCGGCGTCGCACCGTTTTTGGCCTTGTCAGCCATCGCCTTCATCTGCTCCACGTTGGCTTGCAGCGCTTGCAAGGTCGCCTGTGTCGCCCCTTGCTTTGCAAGGGCCAAATCCTCTTCGCTCCGCCGGAATTGTGCCTCCGCCTGGGAGCAGGCGGACTGGGCATCCTCCAAAGCCTGCTTGGATACGGCTCCCTGAACATAAAGCGCTTGTATCCGATCACGTTTGGCAGCATTCAGATCCCGAACCGCTTTCGCCGATTGATAGGCTGCTTCGAGCTGTGCCATTTCTTCCGGACGTTTGCCGTTTTTCACGTCCAGGTATTTCTGATTGGCCTGCTGCCATCCAGCCTCAGCATATTGCACTTCCTCGGTGCGCGTCCCCTTTTTCGCTTCCTCCCATTTCGCCTTCGCCAGCGCCAAATCCGCTTTGGCGATCCGCAGACTCGCAGCCAGCTCTTCCTGTTCCAGGGCAAACAACGGAGCCCCAGCGTCAATTTCATCTCCGGTGTCCTTGAGAACGGCTGCGACTCTTCCCGGGGACTTGGCGAAAATCGCCACTTCCTCGATTCCCTCCACCACTCCGGCAAATGAGCGGGTCTGATCTGCCGCTCGTGCAGTCGACTGGCCCGGATTCACAGCCCCGCTCAATGCGACAGGCTGCACCGTGCCGCAACCGGAAAGCACTGTCATCAGAGCCGCTCCCACCCATACATAACTCCATTTATGCATCCTCATTGTTACCTCCACCTCTTCGATCGATTACTCCAGCATGGCAGGCTGGGATTTTGATTCTGGTGATGCTTGCAGCGCGTCTTTGTTTTCTTTCACGATCAGCATGAGAAGCAGCGCGGCGACCATGATCAGCGCCGCGACGAGCAAGCTGTCCTGCAGTGCCGCAATTCCAGCGTATTTTTTGACGAGCTGGCCCATGAGCTGCAAGGCGGATGCAGCTGCTTCCTGTACGGACAATCCTTTTGCCGCGTACATTTGCTGCCACTGCTCCAAGGTCGACTGCACGACAGGCTGCGTCGCCGTCACCTGTTCGCTGGCATGGACCGCATGCTCTGCGCTGCGCCTCGAAAACAGACTGATCAATCCGGCGATCCCCATAGAGGTAGCGACTTGCCGCGAAACGTTGGTAATGACGGAGGCAGCCGGGACCCTGGCGGGATCGCCGACGGAGAGCAGCGGTATTTGCATCGAGGTCATCAAGCACATGCCGAGTCCAATGCCGCGAATGGCCAAAAGCCAATGAAGCGTAGAGACATCCGTATTCAAATCCACGTGGGAGATCAAAAATCCAGGGACGAGGCAAAAGGTCAACCCCACCACGATCATCGGCTTCAGACCGACTCTCGCTGCCAGCATACCGCTGATCGGAGTGACGATCCCTGATGCGATCGCCTGCGGCAGCATCAGCATGCCTGTATCCATGGCTGTTTTGCCAAGCATGTTCTCGGAGTAAATCGGCAGCAAATAGATGACGCCAAAATTCCCCACCATGATCATGCTGTTCACGAGCAGCCCCAGCGTAAAGTCTCGCTTGGCGAACAGTCGGATATCGACCAGTGGATATCTTGTCGTAAGCTCTCGGGCTACAAACATGGCGCCGCTGATCAGCGCCGTGAGAAACAGCGAGACGATAAAGAAGGAATCCCAGCCCTTTTCCTCTCCTTTGGTGACAGCCAGGAGCAGACTGACCAGAGCCGCAGCCGACCAGAGGAAGCCAGCAGCGTCGAAGGGATGATCCTTTTTCACTTCGCCCTCCCGCAAAAACCGCCAAACCAGCAGCATAGCCAAAATCCCGAATGGAAGATTGACTGTAAAGATCAACCTCCAATCCATATGCTGAACGAAATAACCGCTCAGCGTCGGCCCTACCGCCGGAGCGACAAACACAGATATTCCGAATATGCCCATGGCCGGCCCCATCTTTTCCCGAGGCACCACCAGTTGGATCATCGACTGGCCGATCGTCATCATCAGCCCGCCGCCTGCCGCCTGAATCACACGCGCGGCGATCATGCTTCCGTTGCTCCATGCCAGGCCGCACAGGAGCGAGCCGAGCGTAAAAAGAAACAGGCTGGCCAGATAGCTTTTCTTGCTTCCAAATCGTACTCCGACGTAGCCCGCGAGCGGTATGACGGCGGCCATCGTCAGCGTGTAGATGGTGATGACCCACTGAATCTCCTCCGTAGATGCACCAAACACGTGCATCATTTCGGGGATGGCGACATTGACGATGCTCGTATCCAGCACGGCCATGAATGTCCCCAGCACGATGGCAAACACTCCGGGCCAAAAGCTTTCCTGCGGATTCATTCCCCCACATCCTTATCTCACGCGAATGGTGACCTTGGCATTCAAGCCCGGCTGAAAATCATAGGGACCTTCTGTAAAAGCGATCTTGATTGGAATCCTTTGTGTCACCTTGGTGAAGTTGCCCCCCGCGTTGGTGGGCGGCAGCAGGGAAAAGGTCGATTGGGTCGCTTCTCCGATTTTGGTGACGGTCCCTTTGAAGGTGCGGCCGGGGTACATATCCAGCTCGATGTCTGCCTCTTGCCCGATCCGAATGTACCCTGCTTCCGTCTCTTCCACGTTTGCCTGCACATACAGCTGGCGTTTATCTACGACCAGTGCGATCGTATTTCCCGCTCCCACGACTTCTCCCGCTTTGGCGGCCCGTTGCAAAATGACCCCGCTGATCGGCGAGCGGATCGTTACATTTTCCAGCTGATTAGGGGTCGAGACATTGACCTGCTCCTGCTCGGCAATGATCTGGCCGCTCTGCACCTCGCTGCCTTCGTCGACCTGTACGCTCCCCAGCTTTCCAGCAACTTTTGGCGCGATCTTGTATATATCACCTGTGACCATCGCGTCTTCTGTCTTCACGTAATAGTAGCCCTGATAGCCGTAATACCCGACGACTCCCGCAATCATCAACACGACTGCAAGGAAAATGAGCTTCCGATTCGGCTTCTTTTTTTCCATTCCTTCTTACCTGCCTCTCCTTGGGAATCAAGATATCACAAACCGACTGGCGGTTTGTATCTGGCCAAAAAATGGGGAGCTTCATCTAGGCTAGCTCCTTCGTTACCCTTGTTTATTCAAGAAAATGCGTTTGGCAATCGGTCGTACCAAAATCGTAGCTGCCAGACCGATCAGATTCCAGACATGCACCAGTGTCACTCCGATATCGCCGGAAACGAGCCTCATCGCATACAGGACGGAACAGATCAAGGACAATGCAAACGCCGCTGCCCAAATCACGGTGAGCCAGAAATTAGAGACCAGGAACAAGCGGTGGGTCGTAAATTCAACAGGAACCACTTTCTTCGCGTACTGAAGAGTGAAGGGCTTTTTGGCGATCAGTGAAAGGACGGAAGCCAGAGTCAAAATTCCGTACATGAACAGCTGGGTAAAATCGAACAGATGAAACGAAGGCAGCAGCAAAGCGATCCAGAAACCGCAGAAGAAGTAAAAAACTTTGATGGTAATGATCGTTGTGACTTCCCCGAACCTCTTTTTTTGAAACAAATAGATCAGGACAGCAAGCACAAAACCGATGGCAAATCCGAGGGCAGGCGGCTCTACCTGAAAGGCAACAAAAAAGGGAATCAAATCGACAAAAATCCAGAACAACGTGAGAATCATGGGTTAAGCACTCCTCTTTATGCGGATCATTCGTTATGCTGTTATTTTACAAACCGACCGACGGTTTGTAAAGAATTATTTTCCACCTTACAGCCTCCTTTTTTCGACCACGATTCTCAGCCCAAGCAAACAGATCGCTACCCATGCTCCTCCTGCGGCATAGCCGGCAACGACATCGCTGGGGTAATGGACTCCCAGATAGATGCGGCTCGTTCCGATGAGGAAAATCAATGCCACCGCCAAGGTCACGATCGTCACCTTTACCGCACGGGAAACCACGAACATGTACAGAAAAATGCAAAGCATCCCGTACAAGATAAAAGAAGCCATGGAATGTCCGCTCGGAAAACTGTATCCTTTTTCCTCCACCAACCTCAGAAATGACGGTCTCTCCCGATGATAGCTCCATTTGAGCAACAGGTTAAACAGGACGCCTCCACCAAGGGCAAACAACAGAAAAAGGGCCTCCCATCTCTTTTTTTGCCACCACATCAGGCATGCGCTGACGACGGCCACCGTCAAAAGCGTCCACGTAGACCCGAGGAACGTCATGAACAGCATGAAAGATGTCAGATTTGGCGAGATCCCCGATTGGACCCAACCGATCACTGCAGAATCAAATACGCGAAGCTCCTGTTCGAGCATCTCGTCCCCCAATTTGGCAAACCCCGTTACAAATGCGACAAGAAACAGGAGGCAGAACCCGACATATCTTTTGGTTGTTCTGGAGAGCATGGCGTGCTTCGACTGATTCATAGATGAGGTTTCTTCCTTTCAGCCTGACCGGATGTTTTGGCGCCATTTCACGAGAAGATAGGCAGCGAGAGCAAGTGCGGCGGCAACCAGCAAAAACGTAATGCCATAGTGCCGGATGTAGACGACTACTTTGAACCATTCCTTCTGGAGTGCTTTGCCCAGCAAGAGAAAGGTCATGCTCCAGATGAGAGCTCCGGCATAGGAAAAGCCGGCAAAACGTCGGTAATCCATCGACGATATTCCAGCCAAATACGCAGATATGTGACGAATGCCCGGCAAAAAATAGCCGACGAGCAGCAAGTACGAACCGTAGCGTGCAAACAGCTTTTGGGTGGCCTCAATCTTCTTCGGTGAAATGTGGATATACGGCCCCACCTTGATCAGCAGCGGAAGCCCCCATTTCAAGCCAATGAAGTAACTGATGGTGATGCCCGCTGACGCTCCCAGAAAAGCGCTGAGAATCGTGTACGGCATGTTCAGCACTCCCCGAGAAACCGCATATCCGGCGTACGTCATCAGCACTTCATCAGGGATCGGAATTCCCAGAACCCCAAGCGCCAACGCAAAAAAAATCCCCACATATCCGTATTTCATCACAAACAAATCCAGATGCTGTTCCACGGCTACCTCCCTCTCCTTGTCCTTTTACATCCTATTCTTCCCCCATTCCCCGACATGCTGTCTTTTTTCTTTTGAGTAAAAAAACAACCTTCCTGCGGTACATGATACCTCTTTCCTTCCCCTGATCCCAGGAGTACAATTCTCCTGATTCTCTATTTCTTTGTTCCAGCTATCGCTTTTGTCAAAATCTATGAAGCCACTCTTTCTCCGATGCTGCTTTTGCAGGTCGTTGGTTTTCTTCTCATTCAGTTCGCCCTGTTACTGCTCCTGACCGAAACGATCGGCAGGCTGTTTCGCTTTTCCAAAGGTTTCTCCGCGAGTTTTTCGAACAGCGTGGTACTCACCAACAATGGTAACATCGGGATTCCTGTAAACGACCTCGCCTTTCGCCACGATCCGCTCGCGATGTCCATCCAGATTGTCGTAGTCGTATTTGAGATACTGGTTACCTTTACGTTTGGGCTCTTGAAAGCAAGTGCGGCGACAAAAGGACTGCGCGGCTCCATCCGCCATTTTTTCCGCCTTCCTGTCCTGCATGCCATCCTTCTCGGCTTGCTCTGCAATCTTATGCAGATACGTGTCCCTGACTTTCTATGGGTACCGGCAAAACAGGCAGCGAGGAACAGCGCTTCTCTGGCATTGGAATACAACAACGAACCTGAATTTGCCGCACAGGCTGTCCTGGTCTCTACCCTGCTGAGTACGATTACACTCACGTTTTGCATATCGCTTGCCTCTGTGTTTTTTCCGTAAACCGAGCCTTTCCTTTGGGTATAAAAGCCCCTCCTCCGTGAAAAATACATGTGCACCATCATTTTTCCCCTTTTTCGGGAGGCCTTTATGAAAAGAGCGCTTCGCTACGCCATGTCAACAATCCTATCCATCTCCCTTAGCTTGTTTCCATCATCTGCGCGACATGCGGAATCTGCTCAAGGACCTACTGTCAATCCGCTGCAGCGGCTCTCCCAATCCCAGGAAGAGCTCGCCTACACTCTGGGAGTGCAAGCGTATATCTACGGCTATCCTCTCGTCGTTACAGCCAAAACGATGGGTGACATGACGCGCAGCCTGGCACCGCTCAACCAGTTTGGCTACATGGAATCACTGGCTTCTCCAGCATTTCGCGCCATCGTCACTCCCAACTCCGATACTCTCTACCTGAACGCGTGGCTAGATTTATCGCAAACGCCTGTCCTGCTCCAGGTGCCGGAGAACCCCGAAAACCGATACTACACCGTGCAAATGCTGGACGCCTACACCAATACGTTTCACAATGAATCCAATCGCCTGACGAAGGGAAAAGCGCGGCAAAGCGTCATCGTCGGGCCCAACTGGAAAGGCTCGCTGCCACCCAACCTGCCTACGATTCACGCGCCTACGAATACCGTTTGGCTCATCGGCCGAGTCGAGGTGAAGGGAGAGCAGGACCTTTCCAAAGCGATCGCCTTTGAAAAACAGATTCAGATCAAGGCTCTTGTGCCCGGCTCGCCTCGCACCTCTCCGGAAGTGCCGAAGAACGCGCTGACTTCCCTGGATTTCTATCGGGTGATGACCGATGTGATTCGTAAAAACCCTCCTCCCGCCTGTGATCATGTTCTGCTCAACCAATTCGCGTTGGCAGGGATTGATGTCCAATCAGGGTTTGATCCAGCAAAACTCACCCCAGCGAAGCTCGCCGGATTGAAGCGTGCGCTGCAAGATGCCCCGAACATCGTCCAAAACGGATTTCCTCCCTATGCGACCTTCCAAAATGGCTGGGGTTCTTTTTCGCCAATCGGCACGTATGGCGACCAGTTTTTGGCCAGGGCTTTTATCGCCTTTACCGGACTCGCTGCCAACGTTCCCGAAGAGGAAGCCTACTACCGCGCCTTTACGGACAGCAAGAACCTGCCGCTATCCGGCGATAAGGCGTACACGCTCCATTTTGAACCGAGCGAGGTACCCAAGACGTCAGCTTTCTGGTCCATCAATGTGTACAACGATCAGCTGTACCTGGCGCAGACCGAAGCCAATCGTTCGTCAGTTCGAAGCAATAACGGCACTTTGCGACTCAATCCCGACGGTTCACTCGACATCGCCATTCAAAAATCCCCTCCAGCCAACCAGCAGGTCAATTGGCTGCCGGTTCCCGCAGGTCGCTTTAATCTCGTCCTGCGAGTCTTTGCACCAGAGCCGGGAACGCTTGGGCCGCAGCACACCTGGCCAGCCATTCGGGAAAACCGCTAGATCTGTGCACAAAAAACCCCCTTCAGCCTTTCGGTTAAAGGGGGTTTATGCTTCCTTCGACATACTTCAGCTTATCCGGGTTACGGACCAGGTAGAGATGACGGATGGCTTCTTGCTCCACATGGAGGAACGTGACACTGTCCAATCTTCCTCCCAGGTACAGGGCGAGCGCCGTCTGCCCACCATTCAGCGCGACGAGCTCTACGCGCAGCTCCTCGCCCTCGACAAACTTGCGCATGATGCCGAACAGGAACTGGGCCACACGTTCTCCTGTGACGATCGGACGAAGCGCGGCAGATACTTTTCCTCCGCCGTCGGAGATCAGTTCCGCATCGTTTGCCAGCAGGGTGAGCAGCGTATCGATCTTGCCGTTCGCAAGGGCAGACAAAAATCGATCGAACCACTCGTGGCTGATTTCCTTGTCGTCCGCAGGAATCGGTTCATCAGGCGCCAGACCCATTTTGCTCTTGGCGCGGCTGATGATCTTGCGGCAATTCGCTTCGCTCTTCCCGACCAGTGCCGCAATGTCATGATAGTCAAAAGCCAGGGCCTCTCGCAGGACAAACACCGCGCGTTCACCCGGGGAGAGCCGCTCCAGCAGGACGAGCATCGCGTACGATAGCAGGTCTTTTTGGAGGACGGATTCATAGCTGTCGGTGTAGGTCGCAGAGACAGGCTCCGGAAGCCACGGACCTGTGTAGAGCTCCCGCTTTTTGCGTGCGGATTTGAGCAGATCGAGGCAGCGGTTGGTCGTCATCTTGCACAAGTAGGCTTTCGGCTCTTCGATTTGCTCCCACTTGACATCGTGGACCTTGAGGAACACGTCCTGGACGATATCTTCTGCATCCGCAGCGGAGCCGGTCATTTGATAAGCAAGCCGAAAAAGCAGCCCTTTATATTTCTGGTACAAAGCCTCCACTTCAGACTCACTTCCCCGTCTCATGAATGGTTGGACCAAAGATTCCCTCATTTTACCATACTCGCAACATTCCAAGTGAATTCTCGAAGCTTCCATCCGAGCTTTCCAGTCAAAATGATATCCAGCCCCCATTGCCGCGTCCAAACAATGCCCCGCTGCGGCCCCAGACCGATGCAGTAGAAATCCATGTAGCTCTTATGAGTGGGAGCGGAATGCCCATCCAAGTCAGCCAATACAATATGGGCAAGCCTAGCCGCCTGTCCGGTACCCTCTTTGCAAGTCATGCGGTCTGCCCGTCCTGTGGCGGAATCCACGATGCGGGCGCAATCCCCGATGCTGTATACGCCCGTTGTCCCGACGACACGGTAAGACGCATCCACTTCTACCTGTCCCTCTGCAGTCAGCGGCAGCCCCATTTGACCTAAATGCGGATTCGGCACAAGACCGAGAGACCATACGCAAAGCCCGACTGGGATGGTGCGCCCGGTAGATAAGGTCAGCAGCCCGGCCTGCTCATGCAGCACCTTTTGTTTGTGCATGACGCTCACGCCGCCTTCCGCGAGCAGTTGTTCCAGCTTTCTTGCCATCTTGAGCGGCCCCTCCGGAAACAGCCGCTCTTGCGAGTTGATGAGCAAAACGCGGACGTCACTCGCGTCGATGCCCAGTCTATTCGCCTCCACACGCATCGCATATGCAAATTCAGCTGACATCTCGATTCCCGTGATGCCCGCTCCGGCCACCGCCAGCGTAAGCAAGCGCTGCCGCTCCCGAGGATCTCGCTCATGCACGGCTTGCTGCATGTTCGCCTTCCACTGCTGGCGAATGGCCTTTGCAGCCTGCACATCCGTCAACGTCACCCCTCCTTGCTCCCTCGCTGCTTGCCTCGCCTGGCTGCCCACGGCCAGGATCAACATGTCGTAGCTCAGCGTCTGCTCCTTCCCGGCTTCGTCTGCGTATCGCAGCTTCCGTTCGGTACCATCTACGTTTTTCACCGTGCCCTGCACGACCTCGACCTCTTCCGGAAACAGCGTTTGAAGTGGAATGACTACATCCGTCTGCTCCACCGCTGGTTTAAAAAGAAGGACTTTGCGCAGGTGATGGGGGTTTTGATCGATGAGAACCAACCGTACGGGACGGTTCTTCAACGTCTTTTGGATCTCGCGCACCGCATGAATGCCTGCGTGTCCTCCACCGACAACGATACATGTGATCTCTTTCATGAGAATCTCTCCTCCGCTTCGATTTGACCATGTAACGAGGAGGAGCTCATTTTTGTGACATAAAAAAAAGCCTTAGCTCGACCCTCATCGAGCTAAGGCTGAATCACTGAATTTACTAGAGGTGTAGAACACAAGGCTATCACTGGCCCCTTACTTCTTCAAATCTTCAATGGAGGTAATGTTCATATAGGTCGGAACCGCCAATCCCAGCTTGGTTCCGTTCAGGTTCGGACCGAGGTCCTCTACGTTGGCGCCTAATTTTTTGAAGTAGTCTTCATGGGTGGTCGGCAGCCAAGCCGCCACCATGCCGTCGACGTCACCGTTGGATACACCGACCCACATCGGGCCTGCTTCCACTTGGCTCAGCTCGACTTGATATTTCAGCTTTTGTTCCAGGACGGTTTTCACGACGTTGGTGCTGGCAATCTCAGAGTCCCACGCGACATAGGCAAGCGTCAGCTTTTTGCCTTCAGCAGGCTGGATTCCTTCTACCCACTTGTTTACCGTCTCTTCATTGTTTTTCACCCAGTCAGCCGCTGCTTCCTCCGGCTTTTTCCCATCCGCGATGTCGAGCATCACTTTTTCCATGTCAGCCGGCTTCCACTCGAACTTGTCGAGGAAGGCATAAGCACTCGGCTGATCCTCTTTCAAGCCTTTGCGCACGATGGTGTGAATTTGCTCGTCCTTGCCGTACGCGCCCTTCGGATCTTCCAGGTACTTCATTTCAAACTTGGAGAACATCCAGTGCGGTGTCCAGCCGGTTACGATGATCGGCTTCTTTTCTTTATAAGCTTGGGTCAGCTCCGCAGTCATCGCTGCACTGGAGCCTTCGACCAGTTCCCAGTCACTGAGTCCGTATTCTTTCATCGCTTTGTCGGTTGCTTTCATCAATCCGGCACCGGGGTCAATCCCGATGATCTTGTGGTCGACCTGTTCTCCTACGCTGCCTTGAGCAGCCTCGGTGTTGCCTGCAGGCTGATTGCCTTCCTGCGGCGCGTTATTGCTCCCGCATCCTGCCATCAGCATGCTCAGTCCCAATACGACAGCTAACCCCTTGATCGTTGTTCCTTTTTTCATGAAAACCCCTCCTACGCGTTTTTTCTCTTTCCTACACCTTGAGTGATGCGATCCAGCAATATCGCCATGATCACAATCGCGAGACCAGCCTCAAAGCCTTGCCCGATATTGATCTGGGTGACGGCACGATAGACGTCCGCCCCAAGCCCTTTCGCCCCAATCATCGAGGCGATCACGACCATGGACAGGGCCAGCATGATACTCTGGTTGATTCCCGCCATCATCGTGGTTTTCGCAATCGGCAGCTGTACTTTGGTCAGCTTTTGCCAGTAGGTCGATCCGAAAGCATCGGAAGCCTCAATCAAATCAGCAGGGACTTGGCGAATCCCCAGATTGGTCAGGCGGATCGTCGGCGGCATCGCGAAGATGACAGAGGCGATCACCCCCGGCACTTTCCCCAGCCCGAAGAAAAAGATGGCTGGAATCAGATACACAAACGCCGGCATGGTCTGCATGAAGTCAAGCAGCGGCGTGACGACCTTCTGCACGGATTCGTTCTTGGCGCACCAGATCCCCACCGGAATCCCGACGACCACAGAAATCAAAGCCGCGGTCAGCACCAACGCAAGGGTCTCCATGGAATGCTCCCAGTACCCCAGATTTTGAATCAGCAATAATCCAATGAAGGTAAAAAGAGCCATCGTCCATCTTCCTGCCCGATAGGCAAGCAGCGTGAACAAGATAATCACTACCCAAAACGGCAACCCAGTCAAAATCGCATTGAACAGATCAACCGTTCCACCAATCACGGTGGAAATGAAATCAAACAGGAATCCCAAATGCTTATCCAGTCCATCTACAATGACCTCTATCCATTCATCCAGAGGCAGCTTTGGAAAAAGTTGATTCATTACGCATTCACCTGCCCTTCCTCTTCAGTCGGCGGCGCACTTTCCTGATTCACTTTTCCTGCCAGACCACCCAGCACGGCACCTTTTACAATCACGCCCAGCAAGCGCTCTTGTTCACCTGTGACCGCAACCGGGATATCGGAAAACGCCACAAGGTCAAACAGCTCATTGAGGAGCGTCTGCGGACCTACCTTTGGCACTTCTGTGCGCAGCACTTCCTCCAGCGATTTGCCAGTCAGCTTGGCGTCATTGACAGCATCCGCCGTCAGCACGCCGAGCAGCGTCTTTTTCCTGTCGACGACGTACAGGCTGGAGACACCGCGATCTCTCATCATTTGGAGAGCGACCCGCGGACCTTTGTCCAGTGTGATCGTCTCCGCCCGCTTCATGACGTGCTCCGCGGACAAGACCTTCGAGCGATCCACGTCTTCCACGAATCTCTCGACGTACTCGTTCGCCGGGTTCGTCATGATTTCTTCCGGTGTGCCGATCTGCACGATCGCACCGTCCTTCATCAAGGCGATCCGATCCCCGATCTTCAGCGCTTCATCCAGATCATGCGTAATAAAGATGATGGTACGCTGCATCGAGCTCTGCAATTCCAGCAGCTCATCCTGCATGTCTTTGCGAATCAGCGGATCGAGCGCACTGAATGCCTCGTCCATCAGCAGCACATCGGGATCGTTGGCCATGGCGCGAGCCAGACCGACACGCTGCTGCATCCCGCCGCTGAGCTGATCGGGATAGCTCTGCTCCCATCCGGACAGACCGACAAGCGCGAGTGCATCCTTGGCTTTCTGTTCCCGTTCAGTCTTCGGTACATTCTGTATTTCCAATCCATAAGCGGCATTATCCAGGACCGTTCGATGCGGAAAGAGCGCGAATTTCTGAAAGACCATTCCCAGCTTCTTGCGTCGCACCTCTTGAAGCTGCTCTGTATTCATGCTGACGATATCTGTACCGTCAATGAGAATCTTGCCCTCCGTCGGCTCGATCAATCGATTCAGCAATCGGACCAGCGTGGACTTCCCGCTACCCGAGAGCCCCATGATTACGAAAATCTCACCAGCGTGCACTTCAAAGCTCGCTTGGTTCACCCCGAGAGTCAGACCGGTTTCTTTCAAAATTTCAGCCTTGGCCTTCCCCTGTTTTACAAAAGGTAATGCTCGCTGAGGCTGGCGTCCAAAGATCTTCGTCAAGTTTTCTACTTTAATTTTGGGCATATGGTCACCTCCAACTTTCTGCCCGATTCCGGACGTTCACTACCCTTACTATTGTATCGGTGCGTCATTTTTCCCTCAAATTGGGTGAGACTCGATAATCGGGCATTTTCAGCGTTCAGAAAAAACTTTACGTACTTTTCTTACCGTATTCGCAGAATACCTCGTATATACTGTACGATATCTTCATTTACTTTTTCCGGTCAGAAACGTACAATTCTAGTCAGGTAATATGAAAGACTTAGAGGAGCTGCTTTTTTCAAAATGGAAACCAAACAGGAAAGAATCCTCGAAAAAGCTCAGGAACGCGTGATCGAGACCCTTGCGAGAAACATGGATTTGTACGGCATCACCATGTCGACGGGCTGTTGTACGGCACCTTGCTGTTTCAGGACAAGTCAATGACGCTCGATGAAATGGGAGAAGCGCTGGGAATGAGCAAGACCAGCATGAGCACCGGTGTTCGCACGTTAATGGACTTAAATATGGTAGAAAAGATATGGAAAAAAGGGACGCGCAAGGATCATTACGAAGTCAATCTGGACTGGTACCAGAACTTCATCGATCTCTTCTCCGTCAAGTGGAGACACGCTTGTGAGCAGAACGTGATGAGCTTGAAAAAGTCGCTGCAGGAGCTGCGCAGCCTCCAAGCAATGGAAGACCTTTCAGATGAAAACAGGGAACGTGTTGAACTTTCCATCGAGCGAATCGAGAATGGGCTGGATTATTATCATTGGCTGTCGCGATTGATCGATTCTTTTGAGTCACACGATATCTTTCAGTTTGTACCGAAAAAAAATGAGCTGTAGGAACTCCGAAACAAAGAGAGGACATCATCCCCAGACAAAGGATGTTGTCCTCTTTTTTCTATATATTTCCGTTTCGCTGTGTTACACTTCCCATACAGGCGTACTGCTTTACTGGCTGCCTGTACTCTTTTGTACGAAAGGAGATGGCGTATATGAGCACATTCAATCTTCGGAATAATCATACAGAACTGCTTGCTACTACCAACAAAAAGGGGGATGCGCAAAGCTAATCCCCATCTGAGGAGGA
This sequence comes from Brevibacillus choshinensis, assembly GCF_016811915.1. Taxonomy (NCBI): domain Bacteria; kingdom Bacillati; phylum Bacillota; class Bacilli; order Caryophanales; family Paenibacillaceae; genus Brevibacillus; species Brevibacillus choshinensis. Next base: position 5,475,326 of record NZ_CP069127.1, read on the forward strand.
AGTCCATGAATCGCACTACCGCTCTGCTCGTCATTGATGTTCAGACAGGAATCGTCGAAGGCACTTCGGATCAGCAGCCCGTTTACCAAAAAGAATCGCTGCTCCAAACCATCCAGGCTTTGATTGACCGGGCCCGCAGAAGGTCCATCCCCGTCTTGTACGTACAGGATGTGGACGTTAAAGCAGCAGGAGAAGAGGCTTTCGCGATTCACCCTGCCCTTCAGCCTGCTCCAGATGAACCCGTCATCCTGAAAAAAGCAACGGATTCCTTTCACGGCACCGACTTGCACGATCAGCTGCAGGCTTTGGGGATCGACCATCTCGTGATCGTCGGCTGCAAGACGGAATATTGCGTGGACAGCGCCTGCCGCAAAGCTACCACCCTCGGCTATGACGTCACGCTGGTTCATGACGGTCATTCGACGACAGGCAATGCCGCCCTTCGTGCCGAGCAAATCATCGCTCATCACAACACATGCCTGCACGGACTTAGCAATCTAGATCCATTCATCATCGTACGTCCTGCCAAGGAAGATGTTTTTGTACCCATCCATGATTCGTACAGGTAAGTAACCAATTCGTCAGACAGCAAAAAAACGGGCTGACCGCTATGTGATATGCTCCCCTTTAAGTAGACAGGTGAAATAATGAAACCTGCTAATAAAGGGGAGCATTTTCATGTCTAAAGTACAATTTACTGCGTCAGAAAAACTGGCCATCCTTCTGGAGATCGATAGCGGTCAGATTGGTGTTATGGCTGCTGCTAAAACATACGGTATTAGCAAAACAACCGTAGTGAAATGGCGACGGCGATATGAGGTGTACGGATACAAAGGGTTAGAGATTCAATCTTACAATAGAACTTACTCGGTGGAGCTTAAGCTTCAAGCCGTTCAAGATTATCTAACCGGTCATTACTCCCAATATGAAATCATCGATAAATATAAAATCGCCAGCCGCACCCAACTCAAGAATTGGGTAGACAAGTATAATGGTCATAGCAGCTTAAAATCGTATAACGAAGGAGCAAAAGCTATGACGAAAGGTCGGGCTACAACATGGCAGGAGCGAATTGACATCGTTCACTACTGTCTTGCACATAAACATGACTATCAGGAGACGGCGAGCCAGTATCAAGTGTCTTATCAACAAGTATACCAATGGGTCAAGAAATATGAGGATGGCGGGCTAGATGCCCTACAGGATCGTCGTGGTCGGAAGAAGCCTGTTGAAGAGCTAACTGAAACAGAGCAGGAAAAGATGGCGATGAAGAAGTTGGAGTATGAAAATGAGCGGCTTCGAGCGGAGATTGCTTTCTTAAAAAAGTTACAGGAATTCCAAAGGAGGCGAGTTTAAGGCAGCACCGACAGGTGCATGTTTATTTAGCAATCCAGTCCATTCAGCAGGAAGGAGAGTTTAGTCTACAGCTACTATGCGAAATTGCAGGGGTTCCACGGTCAAGTTATTACAAATGGCGTAACCACAAGCCTAGTTTGCGTGAACTGGAAAACCGACAACTGATTCAGGCTATGCTTTTACTCCATGAGCAGGTTGGGGGAATCTACGGGTATAGACGATTGACACTTCATTTACGCCGACAAACCAAACTGCGAATTAACCACAAGCGGATGAAACGCCTAATGAAGATGGCCGGTGTCCAATCGGTTATTCGTAGGAAGAGAAAGAAATATGCACGATCAACTCCTCAACATATTGCCGAGAATTTGTTAAACCGTGAGTTTCATGCAGCAGCACCAAACGAAAAGTGGGTAACGGATGTTACGGAATTCAAATACGGCAGTGGAAAGAAGGCCTATTTAAGCGCAATTCTGGATTTACATGACAACACGGTTGTCTCGTACGCTTTCGGTCATTCCAACAACAATGCCCTGGTAATTCGAACGGTGAAATCGGCCCTGCAAACGGTACGGGTAAACAAGCCTATGCTCCACAGTGATCGGGGTTTCCAGTATACCTCTTCGAGGTTCAAAAGATTGTTTGGGCACGAAGTGGTCCAGAGCATGTCCCGAGTTGGCAGGTGTATCGATAATGGTCCCATGGAAGCTTTCTGGGGAACACTGAAATGCGAGAAGTATTATTTGAATACATACAGTACCTTTGAGGAACTTGAAAAAGACATTAAGGACTACATTTATTTCTACAATAACGAACGATTACAGGCAAAATTAGACGGCCTCAGTCCCATGGAATTCAGGACCAAGGCCGCTTAACCGGTTTTTATTATTTGTAATGTCTACTTGACGGGGTGCAGTTCAATGGTCGTACGCCCGTTTTTTCATTGGAAGGAACTGACTTTCCGATCTGACTACTCGCCTTTTTTGTAAATCTCCTGCACTCTCCCTACCTGTCCGTCCGTCAAACGCACTTTGATGCCGTGAGGATGTGTGCTGGAATTGGTTAAAATATCTTTGACGATGCCACGAGTCCGCTTCCCGGTGCGCTGATCCTGCTTCAAGACAATGTCGACTTCCAGCCCTGCCGTGATGTCTTTTCGGTTTTTCCCATTCATTTTCATCGATCTCCTTTTATCTACAATCATCGATCTTTTTCGCACTTGGACTTACCTATGATATAATCGACAAACAAATCTATCTCACCGGAGGAATCCATGCTTACTTTTGAAGAGAAACTGGCTATCATTGAAACTTTTCCGCAATTGACGCGCAACGATGTGTCCCTGAAGCGGGTGAATTTTCATTTTGAAGGCAGTTTGCACGAGAAAAAAACAGTCGTTTACCATCTCCATCCAAACGGTAACGGCTTCGTATACGGCGCGTATCTGAAAGGCTATCGCAAGGATGACAAAGGCAATATCAACATCCGCGATTTTTCGGCGGACGAGCTGCGCACCGTCATTGAAGCCTCCATTGAAATGCTTTCCCATAAACGGGAAACCGCACCTCAGACAAATCATTCGAAGGAGCAGGTCGAGGAAACGTGGACGGACAAGAACAACAACACCCTGCAGCTGCAGCAAGAGGACTCACTATGGAACGTCTACCATGGCATGAATCTGGAAGCTTCCTTTGAATCGTATGTCGAAGCCGAGCAGTATTTGAAAGAAGAAGGCTTTTCCCGTAAATAGAGCTATTCACCGATTTGTCCAAAATCACTTCCTGACCCTCCCCAGCCTTGGATAAACTCTCCTGATCGGGACCCTTTCACCCAGCTAGATGTACCATACCAAATCGTAAACCTTGACACAATTGGCCAAGCAGTCTGACCGGACTGCTTGGGCCCAACCGACAAACGGGGGATCGTACGGCATGACGAAGTATCGAGATGCACTTTTGGCCAATATTCACAAGCAGTTAGAGGTGTGGTTCGATCTCGACGGACCACTCTCCCATGAAGAATTATACCGCTTTCTCCATTCCTTGAAAGGAACCTCGGGTACGATTGGACTTACCGACATGTCGCTTCTGTCCCAAACCCTCCTGGATAAGCTGGAAGCGATGCCGCCTAAAGAATGGCAACCGAATGAATGGCGTGAATTTTTGCTTGCATTCATTTCACTTTGCTATGAGCATCGTTCGCAGCAAGAGCTGAACCTGGAGGATCTCGGACAGACCCGGGAAAAAAGCTATGAAAACCAGCCGCTCGTCCTGATCCTGGATGATGATGTCACACTCTTGATGTATGTAAAGGAATATTTGGAGAAGCGCAACTGGTCGGTCATTGCGACCGTCCATCCGCACAAGGCGCTGGATTACTTTCATGACATGAAACCGGACTGTCTCATCCTGGATCTAAATATACCGGAGACAGGCGGCTTCCAGGTGATGCAGACGCTCAGTGAAAAAATCAGGAAGCAATACGTCCCCACGACCGTGATCAGTGTAGACTGCACCCGGGACACTCGCCTTCGTGCCTATCGCTTGGGGGCTGATGACGTCATGTGCAAGCCTCTCGATATGGAAGAGCTCGCTGTGCGACTGGAACGTCAATTATACCGCAAACACTGGATGAACCGAATCCTGTTTCTGGATGAGCTGACAGGCGCGTACAATCGAAACTCCCTGCTGGACACGTATCAACGGCTGCTCGGTGAAGCAAGGAGGTCCGATGCTCCCCTCTCGCTCGCCTTCCTGGATATCGATCATTTCAAGAAAGTCAATGATACATACGGCCATCTGGTCGGTGATGATGTTCTGAGTAGATTCGCCTCTTTTATCCAGAGCAGCGCAGACAAGCACGACATCCTGTTCCGCTACGGCGGAGAAGAGTTTCTTTTGCTGATGCCAAAGGCGAGTGCAAAAGAAGCCAGGCTGCGGATGCAGCAGATGCTGGACGCTTTTTGCAGGCTGACATTCGATTCCGCCAGCGGACCGTTTTCCTTGAGCTTTTCTGCGGGCGTGGTACAGGTCACAGACGGCGAAAAACCATTTCCGTATTGGCTGGAAGTTGCCGATAACTCTCTGTATAGAGCCAAAAACCTGGGCCGGTGCCGGATTGAGGAAGCCGTGCTCTCCGAAAAGGCAGAATCGCCGCAAATCAAGCTCAAGGTGGCCATCATCGATGACGATGCGTTGATCCGAACGGTGCTGGCAGAATCCGTGAAGGATAGCTTTGACGGCTGGATTCACGCGGATATTCAAGAGTTTCGCGATGGAGAATCTTTCTTTCAGAATGACTGGCATCGCGGTCCAGAGCCTTATCTCGTGATTTTGGATGGCATCATGCCCATCATGGACGGTTTGGAGGTGCTGCAGCGAATTCGAGCTCTGCCCAATACCAAGCGCTATACCGTCATCATGCTGACAGGGCGCACCGAGGAGCACGACATCGTAGGTGCCCTGCAGCTGGGGGCGGATGATTATATGACCAAGCCATTCAGTACCAAAGAGTTGGAGGCAAGAATCAGGCGCCTGGTGAAACGAATGGTTTAAAGACAAGGTGGAGTGAAAACGAATGGCACACATTTTACTTGCTGAAGACGAGCCTGTGCTGCGCATGCTGATCAGCGATACATTGGAAGATGAAGGGCATCAGCTCGATATCGCCTGCGATGGGGAAGAAGCCTTGCAAAAAATTAAGCTGCACGAGTATGACCTGATCGTGCTGGATTACATGATGCCCAAGCTGACGGGCTACGAAGTATTGGTTCACATGAAACGGCTCTCGGACAAAAGGAATGGCAAAGTCATGATCCTCTCTGCGAAAAGCCAGCATACCGAGCAGGAAAAGATGCGTGCGGCAGGTGCCGATGCCTTCATTCCCAAGCCGTTTAGCCCCATGGAGCTGGTGCGGGTCGTGGAGGACATGCTTGCATGAGTGAACTCAGACAGATCCTCCGAAAAAGCATCACCCGGCGTTTTACCGCCATGATGTTTATGTTTCTGTCGATGTTGATCGCCGGCGCTGCCATTGTGCTGTACATGAACTACACGGCCTTTTCCCAGTACCAAGCGACGCTGAAAGCATCCAAGGAGAAGCAGGTGCTGGTCGAGCAAATCGCCGCCCACACCAATCAGATCTTTTTTCGCGCTCGCGGCTACTACGCCTTTTTGAGCCCATACGAATATAACGAGCTGTTTCTGGAGAAGCAAAAGCTGGAGCAGTCGATCGCTTCCTTTAAGAAGCTTTCGCTCACCTCGGAGGAGCAGGTCGTCGTCACCTCGATCGAGGCGTTCATCTCCAACTTCTTCGCGAATACATTTCCAACCGCAGCAGGTTACGCCAAAGCAGGACAGTACGAATCGCTCCGCAACTTTTCGTCCAGCGGTGTGAATCAGGAAGTAAACAATCTCATCACGTATGCATCTACCTACCAAAAGAAAAACGATCAGGTATTGCTGCAAGAAAACCACGAACTCTTTGAAGATGTGACGCGTCAGAGCCTGTGGTTCATCTTGTACATTCTGGTGGTGCTGCTCTTTGCCATCTATGTCACGAGGCGGACGACCCGCGATATCGGCGCTCCGCTCGAACGGCTTTCAGCAGAAGCCAACCGCTTTTCGCAGGGCGAGCTCCCCCACTTCCAGGATCTGCATCGCATTGATGAAATCGGCAATCTCACCCGCTCGCTCGATTATCTGATCCGGCAAATTCAGATCAAGGAAGAGACGCTGATGGCGCAAAACGAAGAGCTGCAAGCCCAGCAGGACGAGCTGATGATGCAGCAGGAAGAGCTGCAGGAAGCCCTTTCCAAAATGGAAGACAACGAGCGCTACCTGCAAAAGAGAAACCGGCTCATCCAATCTCTCGCCAATACGCTGGACAAGCAAGAATTGCTGCATAGCATCATCCGCAACATCGTCGAGGTCATGGATGCAGACAAAGGCGTCATCGTCTTGCTGAATGCGGACAAGGACGTTTCGAGCTTTGGCGTATCCGCGCAGGGAATCGCACAGTTTTTGAACGGACTGGAGGATGGCCCTCTCGTCCGGATCCGCGAGACCAAGCAGCCGTATGTATTGAAGCGGGAAAGCACGGAAGCCGAGCGCGGCTATCAGGATGCGTCCTCTGAAACAAGCGAGCTGTATTTGCCAATCTTGCAGGCTGATCTCGAAGTGGTCGCATGTATCGTCCTCTCCCGCATTGGCCGCCCCCTCTCCGATTTGGAAAAACAGATGGCAATCGGGCTTGCCAAGCAAATCTCCTTGTCTTTGGACAAGCTGGCCATGCATGAGGAAACCGAAAAACAGCGCCAAATGACACAGGACATGCTCGATACCATCCAGGAGGGCGTACAGCTGGTCCGTACAGACGGCGTGACTCTGCAGGTGAACCGCACGTTCCGAGAGCTGCTCGGCTTCCCTGCCCATTCCGTTTTGCAAGGAATGCGTCTGGGCGAGTATTTTCATCACATGGAATCCATCACGCAAGGTCACGAGCCGCTCGTGTCTTATGTAAATGCGGTACTCTTTGGCAGCTCCGAACAGAGAACCCATCTGATCGAGCTCACCTATCCGCATGTCCGTTATATCCAGCTGTATACGGAGCCACTGTATCGGGACCAGGAAAAATGGGGCACCTTGCTCGTCTACCGCGATATTACCAAGGAATATGAGATCGACCAGATGAAGTCCGAGTTTGTCAGTACGGTCAGCCATGAGCTGCGGACTCCGCTCGCCAGCGTGCTCGGTTTTGCCGAGCTTTTGCTGAACAAGGAACTAAAGCCGGAACGCCAGCACCGCTACATGACCGCCATTTATCAGGAAGCCAAGAGACTGACTGCTCTGATCAATGATTTTCTCGACCTCCAGCGGATGGAATCCGGACGACAATCCTACGAAGAAGAACAGGTTGCGATGGAGCAGCTCATTCGTGAGGTATTCTCCCTGCAGCGGGTACAATCTCCCCTGCACACGTTCCAGCTGGAGCTTTTGACTGATCGAACGACGATCCGTGGAGACAAGAGCAAGCTGCATCAAATGCTGATGAACTTGATAGGCAATGCCGTAAAATACTCTCCAAATGGCGGGCATGTCCGCGTCATCTGTCGTCAGGAGGGCTCTCGCCTGCTCGTAGACGTTCAGGATGAAGGACTGGGGATTCCGGCCGAGTCCATCCCCAGACTGTTCACCAAATTTTATCGTGTCGACAACTCCGATCGACGGGAGATCGGCGGGACGGGGTTGGGCCTTTCGATCGTTCAGGAAATTGTTCGTGTCCATCAAGGAGAAGTCGCCGTTGCATCCGAAGAAGGGATCGGCAGCACGTTTACCGTTTCGCTCCCGTTCACAGACCAATCGACCCCCATGGATCAGGAGAAGCTGTCCCCTTCTCTCCAGACCGCATCCATGAGAACGAATGGAAAGATTGTCGTCGTGGAAGATGATCTGAACCTGCTGGAGCTGCTGCGGGATGAGCTGATGGGTTCTGGCTTTACCGTCTATCCGTTTTCCAAAGCGACGACCGCACTTGCGGCAATCCAGGAGCTTCGTCCGGATGCCATCGTATTGGATCTGCTGCTGCAGGATGGCGAAGACGGCTGGGCGGTCATAGAGGGGATCCGAAACAACCGGGAGCTGCATGCGATTCCGATCATCATCTCCAGTGCGCTGGAGGAAAAGAAAAAGGCGTTTGAACTGGGTGCCCAAGGCTATCTCATCAAGCCCTATCACCCGGACACCCTCTCCAAGACTATCCTCCTCGCAATATCCAACAACGAATCCGGGCAGATCCTGATTCCGGAATAAACTGTAAAAGGCAGTGGACATCTATCCGCTGCCTTTTTTGCTGCCTTTGCCAAGGCTTCCTCAAATTCACTGAAAACTCCAAGTTATTCCAATCCAAACTATGATTTTTCTGTATCGATTGGAGTTGTAAGAGGTCAGAAAATCTTGGTATATTCGAGAGCATTCCATCACACATTAATAGAGGTTAAAGTCCCGCGCAAGTCCCGCAAAGGAGGAGTTCACGTGTATTTCTCTAAGAAAGCAGTGGTTCCGGTCGAAGAAGAGGAGACAGACGTGTGGATGTGTAGCAATGACGGCTGTACGTGCTGGATGAGAGATAACTTTTCCTTTGACGAAAGCCCAAACTGCCCATTCTGTCGGTCACAAATGGTCAAAGAAACGAAAATGCTGCCCGTTCTGACCAATCACAGCAAACGCAATTCTTGACGAAAGTCTTCTCTTTTTTGCGTTCTGGACCTACAATATCCTCATGACGGACGATTGTTAGAGGAGTTTGCACATGAACCGAAAAGAGATGGAAGAACAAGTCATTCAAGCATACCAGCGCGATGAGGGCATGATGATCCTCGTTTTCGCACAATGGTGTGTCAACCACGGCCTGGATGCACAGGAAATCTACCGACGAGCCTATCCGCAGCAGGCTGCCAACCCTTTGCTAGCACAAATGATGGACAATACGGTTCCAAAAGAGGAAGCGGAAGAAATACCGGATGCCACCTTGCTTGGAGTCTTGTCCCTCTTCGGAAATGACGATCTGGCGTTTGTGGTCAGCGAAGAAATGGAACAACGAAAAAAGAATAGCCGGTAAAGGAGTGAAGTCACACATCAGCGTGTGGCTTTTTTCTTTTGATTTTCTTGCAACTTCCATGTACCGGTAATACGTCTAATGTTTACATACTTCAAGCACAATAAAATCAAATATAATTCTAAGAAACATTTCATATGATGAAGACCACTCGTAGTGACAGCCATTCGTAGTTTATGGTTTGAGACCGATCGCAAGTCGACTAAAACATAAATGGAGAATGCTATGTATACGGATTCAAAAATGTTGAAATCTCTGTTTTACATTCAGCTGTTTTCTAGTTTTTTGGTCGTAGTCGGACATTTTACCGCATCTGTGCTTTACTTTAACGATCCCTTTTGGGTTGTGGCCCTCAATCAGATCAGCCGCTATGGTACCGTACTTTTGACCATTGCGACGGGATACTTGACCGCCTATTCGTTCGATCAAAAGCAGCCTGGTTTTCGCGAGTTCTTCACCGGCAAAATCGTCTACATCGTCATCCCCTATCTGGTGTCCGGGATTCTCTATCATTACTTGCTGAAAAAAGGCTTTCCCCATACTGTCGGGGATTTCGCCAATATCGTTCTGGGCAAAACAGGTGACCATCTTTACTTCGTCTTCATGATTTGCCAGTACTATGTGGTGGCGTACTTTTTACGCAACATCATCACCAAACGCAACATCCTCTGCATCATCTGGATCTTGCTCGCGGTGCAATACGTCTATATCCATTACATTCACCAAGGCTGGCTGGGGCTGACAACACGCCACATGCTGCCGACTTGGATTTTCACCCTGTACATGGGTCATCTGATTTACTGGTATCGCGAATGGATACTTTCTTTTCTGCGAGACAACCGTTCCATTCTCATGCTGGTGACGGGGGTTTCCACGGCGGCTGCGATCTATTTCGTCATCTCAAACAAGATTTTCGTAGCGGTACATTTGACGTTTGTCTTCGCTACATTGCTGTCCTTTCTCGTGCTTATGGTGTTCTTTTTGGAGCTGGTCGACCATCTCCACATCAAGTTTCGCAAAGGGTTGACCTATTTCATTTTTCTATTTCACTCCGCCTTTCTTATTCTGTTCAAGGACGTGCTCTATCAGGTCTTTGGCGAAGTATCCTGGATTTTTCAAAATACCTGGTACTCCCTTCTCTACCTGGCTGCCATCTTTATCTGCAGTGCGACCCTCGCCATCCTGCTCGTCCGTCTGGTCAAGCGATTGGAGCGGTTGTGGGCCAGCATGGGGAACAGAATGAGAAAGGAACGACTGCAATAACCGGTTTGCCGCAAAAAGAATGGATAGAGGTCTCAGAAACAATTCTGAGCTCTATCCATTTTTGTTTGATGGAATGCCCCACCTGAACAGGAGGTCTTCCTATTATGATTTATTTTACCGAGTAGGCAGCTTCTTTTCGTTGTTCCGCGGTGCTAAATTGCATGGTGAAAGTCGTGCTCTCTTCAGACGATTCGCACGAGATCGTACCCGCATGCCGCTCGATGATTTCCTTGCAGACGTACAATCCGATCCCCGTCCCCAGCTCCTTGGTCGTGAAGAAAGGTTCGAAAATGACCTCTAACAAGTCAGGAGGAATGCCTACCCCGTTGTTCGAAATCGACACCCTGGTCATGCCGTTCGTTTGCAGCACCTCGATTTCAATCATTTTGCTGCCTGACTTCCGCTGCAAAGCATCCAGCGCATTGGAGATGATATTAATGAAGACTTGTTTGATCTCATCGCGGTATCCCGTCAGTTCACATAAAGGATCGATGCGACACTGGATATCCGCATTGACATCGACGATATTGGGATAAAGGAAGGCCAGTATCTCTTCGAAAAGCTGCTGGAAATTAAACGCTTCACTCTTTCGCTGAATGACTCCTTTTTTGGAGACCAGCAAAAATTGGGAGACCCGGTAATTCAGCTGGTAAAGCTCGTTGACGATAATATCTACGTAAGGCAGGTCAGGATGATCCTCCTTGAGCAGCTTGGAGAAGCCAATGATGGAAGTCAACGGATTCCGAAACTCATGGACAAAGCTCGATGCCATCTGCCCTAGGATGGTAAGTCGATCTTTGTGGGAGCGTTCAATGAACAGGTTCTTTTCGGCAAGGTCGTTGTTTTTCAAAGTCGTATACTCGGATACTGCTTCTACCAGAAAAACATCAAAGCACTCGTTAACCTTGACGATGGCAGATACGAGAATCGAAGGCGGGAACGAACCTCTCTGGAGCAAATCCAGAATCAATCGCCTTCCCAAGCAAACATTGTACACAAAATCCCCAATGTTAATGTCAGCCTGATTGCGCTCGTTGGCCACTTTGCGAGCTAACTGCCTGATCTCTTCTTGCGTGATCTGCTCGCGAAAATATCCGACCACCATCCTGTACATCGCTTGCCCGTTGAGATGAATAAAGTCCCTAAACTGATCGTGTTCGGAAACAACTATTTGTGCTCTGAACTCTTCAACAACAGCTGCTTCATGCTCATCCAAAAACGTTGTCAGCTCATCCATCTGCATCTGTCCCCACTCTGCATGTTGGCTCATATTCAGCGTAGTCATATTTTATGATTATAGCACACTATTACCTAAATATTTTTACAGCTTCCAGATCAAAGGAAAAATAAATAAGACTACCCCTGAAGGCAGCCCATTCCTTTCATTTTGTCCCTTTCCAAAAATGGCCAAAAATCTTCTCGTTTAGCCATGGCTTCGGCAAAGGTGGATCCGGGTGGAAAATCAGCGGTTCCGAATTTTTCGATCCTTCTAGAGACCCTATCAAACGTTTTACGGATTCCTTTAACAGGGGGATGAATTCGTTTGAAACGAGCGGAGACCCGTCGGTTTGGACGCTGAGTTTTTTTATCGATTGGAGGAGTGAGAAGCCGCTCACTTGAACCGGGCCGTCCACCGTTGAATTCTTCTCATGATGAAACATCACGAGGTGCTCATGCAATCGCACCATGATGCGCATGCTTTCTCCGATGCTTTCTACCATTTGAATCAAGCCACGCTCCAGCTTGTTCAGACGAAGCGCTGTTGTCGGAGTCTGCTTCAGCTCGTATAGGATCTGGGTAATGAGATGAATCTGTGCCTCGGCCAGTGAATTGGAAGCCGATACTGTTTGCAAATGAGCCTCTACGATTGCAGAAGGATGGTTTGCATCCCTTTTTACGTGGCGGTCCATGATCCAGTATGGAAGTAACTTTCCCAATCTGACAAACCACATCCATTGAAACATGACCCAGGCTTCCATCCAACGATTCGTCGCCTCGGTCCAGCTTATGAGCAGCATGATTGGAAAGGGCGAGGGTTTACTCAGGAGCCATTTCAGCCAAAGGTTGGTTTGCAGAGTCTGACATTTGATTAGCTCCGCTTGTGTTTTTTCCCATGCTACCGTCGATTCCACTAATCGGCCAAATCCATCTGCTTCCTCATTTCTCTTCATTCGCATTTCGGGATGGACCATGTTCTCCAGTAGCTGCTCGATCGAGTGATTAATCATCTTCGGCTATATTTTTGTCATCAACGACGGTGCCTTCCTCCGTCTCACTTTCTTCTTCGGTCACATTTCCTTCTTCGATCGGGCTTTCTTCCTCGGTCGCGCTTCCTTCTTCGGCCGCATTTCCTTCTTCCGTCACACTTCCTTCTTCGGTCGCATTCCCTTCATCCTTGTTGATGCTTTTCCCTTCAAGCTCCAAAATTTGATCCAGCTTGAATTGCAACAAGATTTGTTTACTGATGATATTACGAAACATCCGCTCCATACTCTGGTTCAGGCGAAGCATGTCATCTAGACTTATCCCTTCTTTATCCAGCAGCTGCTGAATTTTTTCGCCTTCCGAGTTCATAATGTGGGACATCGTTATTTCTTCCATGGCGACAGAGGTTAAAAGAAGATGAATCACTTCTTCACGTTTCAGGGTTATGCGAGGAGTTACATCCGGCAAAATGGGCAAAGACATGAAAAACCAACCTCCATTTCGTGAAAAGTCCGAAGTCAAGGGAAGACCTATGGTATTGGCTTGTTTACGCGCAGGCGAATAGATTCCCGTACTCTTTTAGAACCATCCTATTTCATAAGTTGTCTTTTTATGTTTCCGAATCCCATTTTATTATCGTTGGGATTACGTATCCAATCATTTTTACGTCACTTTATTTAACATAATCATTCAAAAACAGTGAACTCAGTTAGAACTTGAATAGAATAACAGTATTGATGTAAGATTATATGACATAAATATAACGTTATAAGAAAGAGAGGAGTGAGTCGTGTGGGGTTATTACTGAAAATAGTCAATGCGTATAAAAATCCTTCTGCCAATGAGTCGACAACGGATAACCAGCTCATGACCGATGATATCGTGGTCGCAACGGATCGTTTGGAATCGATCGTGGAACGCATTTACAACGAATCCGGGAGAATTGAGCAGGTATCAGGCAACGTGCTGACAATGAGCGAGAGCATTTTGCGCAATCAGACGGAGGCGCTCGATGGAGTAGAGACTTTGACCCACTTTTTGCAGACTGTCCAGCACCGGGCTGAGGGTACTTCCGCTCAAGCCAAAATCATGCGCGACACGAACTCCGCTCTCGAGGAGGACCTGCACCACGCCACCAAAGCCCTCACTCGTACCAGTGAGACTTTTTCCAGCTTGGAGGCGACTACGCAGCAAGCCTCCCAGTCGATTCACTATTTGCTTCAGCAGATGCAGCATATTACCGACCTTCAGATCATGCTGAAAATGACGGTGGAGCAGACCAGCATGCTGGTCATGAACGCCTCGATTGAATCCCCTAAGGATGGAACGAATGGCATGAATTTTAAGATCGCAGCCGAGAGAGTCAAGGAACTGGCTGACCAAGGCAAGCGCAGCCTCCTCGACATCGACCCGCTCATCCACAACATTCGGAGTGCCTCCCAGGAAGTGCTGGTCGCACTGGACCAAAACCAGAATTGGATTGCGGCCAACAAACAGGAGCTGGAGGACAGCCACCGCATTTTAAGGCAGGTTCAAGGTCATTTTGACGTGCTGGAGAAAATCATCTCGGATAATGAGGAGTCTTGCCTCAAACAAGTGGAAACGGTTCAAACCATGACCGGACAACTCGCCCACCTTTTGAGCAAATCCAAAGAGAGCACGCAGCTGGCCACGGATGTCCAAACGATCTCTGCCAGCCAAGACAACATCGTCAGGCAACTTCTCGAAGCGAGCAAACACCTGACAGACATCTCCGACGAGTTTTCTGTCGTCGTCAAAAAGCATGGAGAACACACGGAGATCCTCGACAATCCTCCGTTCACGATCGATACCTTCGCTCAATGGAAAGGAAAAATGGAGGACTGGGCGAGTCATGAGGAGCTGTTAACCTCCACCCCCGTTCAGCTACAGGAGGTTTTCGAAAACTGGATGGAGGATACGACTGTACTGGAGGCAGTGTGGCTCAACAATGCGGATGGAGATTTCCTGCATTCCCATCCCCCTGCGGGCATTTTAAACGCCAAACGGCGCCAATGGTTTACAGGAGCTCTTCAGGACGGCTTCTACATCTCCGCACCGTACATCTCTGCCATCACCAAGCGCCCGTGCGTGACCCTCTCCATTTATATGGTGGATAAAGACGGGCATTGCGGAGTACTTGGCGCGGATATTCATTGCAGCGCAACAGAAGAGTGACGACCGAGCGCATAAGCCCGGTCGTTTCTTTTCACCGAGCACAAAGCCCCCCCTGCCCTGGTTCCTTCTTACCAAAGGCAAAGCCAAGAGTTGCAGGATGAATCGATGTTATCCACAAAATCCCGAGGAAACCGTGGATAACTCTGTGGTTCTTGTGGATATCCAACTTCAGTTCTGTGTATATGTTCTGAATGCTGAGTATTCAAATTTTAATGAAGCGATTGCCAAAACAACCGTGAGCAACTGTTCGGCTCACTGCTCCACTCCGCCTGCATGCCAAGTACGGTAGCCATCCCCCTCACTTATCCACAGCACCCTGTGATTTCTGTGTATAACCTGTGAGTAAGCTGTGGACATCGCTCTACTATTCTTCCAATGTGGCGCAGTCTTCTTTACTACCCTTCTTTCTGATTCATGGCGCGTTCCGATTTGGCTTTGATCTCCGACTCTACCAAGTTGGCAATCGCTTTGGGAACCGGCCATCCAGCACGACGAGCATTCGCCGTCAGACTGTTCCACGTGTGGTAAATGAGCCCAAAAGTCACCCCGTAAAAAAGAAACCCAGGCGTCGCCATGACACGATCCAGCAGGTTGGCCAGCGCAGGCAGGGCCAAAAAGAACAATGTCCGCGGTATACGGCCAAGTCCGTATTCGGAAGGGCAAGTGAAGTCCTGCTTCTTGGCAGCCTGAATCCCTGTCACCCAATCCAGGCAAATGCAAAAAAGCAGAACGACCAGGATATCTGATCGTCCAAATCCGTAAAGGTAATGGAAAACAGGTGATACAATCGCTTCAGCTGTCGCTGCCCAGCCATTGGTGGGTGCTGCTCCGTGATGAATGGCTTGGAGAAACTTCATGTGCTCATCTCCCTTCGATATCTTTCCTTCTGCCGAATAAGGAGCGATGGGACGCTCGCCTCGCGCTGATTTGGGAATAGAAAGAGCCACCCGAATGGTTCAGGCGGCTCTTTTGACTGCTTTTCTTGTTTCCTTGTTTCGCTTGGCTTCAGTATAAATCAGATTGCATTGGAAATGGGAAAATGAACAGGAATGTACGGTTGTGTAAAGATTTGTCAGGACATACCAAACCACTCTCCCAACAGCTCCCGAAAACGAACCGCATCGATCCCCTCCTTTGTCACGACTCCATTCTCCCACTTCGTAAACGTGGTTTCCGTCAGCGTCACATTCCCGGCCTCTGTCAACCGGGTGACCAATGGCCCCTTGTTAAAGGGAGATTCCGTATGCTCCCGAATAACCGTCTGAATCTCGTTACATTCTGATACATCCGCGATGGGTCTGGCGGAATCAAAGGCATATCCGATTCGCCAGGCAGTGTCCTTGTGCTTCAGCTTCACTTCCAGCACGTGGTCCCCGTGCTCACAGCTTGCCTTCGTCACCCGAAACTCCCCATTTGCAGACGTAACGGTCTCCCCCGTGAGCGGGACTGGCTTCAATGGCAGATTCGCCCCAAAGCCCGTATCGACCAAATACGTTCGCCCTTCGTGAGTCAGGAGTATCGTGACATGCGTCCTTCCGATCGACTGATACTCCTGCGTAGCTTGCTTGTAGACAATCCCGCGGGTCAGCACTGCCTGGAACCCGTTTTCGAGCAAAAAGAAATAGAAAAGCGGATTAAGCTCGTAGCAAAGGCCGCCCTCGTTTTTGCCAAGAATTTTGTCCAGCAGGCTTTCCCGTGTGATATCCCGTGTTTGTCCTGCAATCACGCATAAATTTTCAAAAGGTATCGCCCTCGCCGTTTTTTCAAGAACGCTTGCCAGTGTTTCAAAGGTAATGGGTTCGTCTTGCGCGATCCCGATTCGCTTGCGAAACAGAGCATTCAACTCACTCACCATTCATTCCTCCCATCCCGTCTGCTTGATCTATCCTATGTATTCGGCACCTGTCTAAAGTATTTGCCAGCCAAGATGATTTACCCTTTCCTATTTCGAACCGCTGGAAGTCTAGCATAAAGCAGCTCTGCTTCACGTAAAATAGTCAGTCTTCCACAAGAGAGCAGGGTCAGTTAAAATAAAAATCAGATCTGTCATTTTTTTACAGGCTGATCCGCTATTTTATGCTATCCATACATCTTCTAAAGGAGGCTTTTCCTATGCGACTCAATCACTTGAATCTATGCGTAAAGGATCTGTCCGAGGCACGCCAGTTTTTTGAAAGCTTTTTCGGAATGCAGACAACGGGAGAAGTAGCGAATGCCGTGGTCATCATGAACGATGGAGAGGGATTTACCCTCGTATTGAGCAAACCCCGAGGAAACGCAGAGGATGCTCTGATCTATCCGGACGGCTTCCACGTGGGTTTCTTCGTCGATACTTGCGAGGAGGTCGACCGGTTGTACCACCGCCTCAAGACAGCTCATGTTCCGTTGAACCAGGAGCCGCGAAAGATGCGAGAGGGATACACTTTTTACTTTCATGCGCTGGATGGAATCCTTTTTGAGGTGACTTGCCTGAATGAGAGCCCCACTCTTTCCTAACCGCGACCAAAAACAGCTCTGCCCATTACGGCATGTGTGACGCCCGCCTGCGTTAGCTCTCCTAGCCGGTTTGGTGTGACGCCACCATCTACCCACAGCTCGACGGAGGGGACGGCATCTCGAACTTGCTGCGCCTTCGTCACCATGTCAGGGAGAAATTCCTGCCCCACCCCATCCGGTTCTGCGGTCATGACCAACACAGCATCCACACGACCAAGCACATAGCCAAAGGGAGCGATCGGCGTGCGCGGGTTAAACGCCAGTCCCACCCTGCCCCCACGACCTCGTACCGCATCAACAAACAGGCTCGGGTATTCGAGCGCTTCCACATGAGCGAATATTACACTCGGCTGGCAGGCGCACATCTCTTCCAGATAATCGAATGGATTGGATACCATCAGGTGAAACGAAAACGGAAGATCCGTCACCTCACGCAGCCTTTTGACCGTCTTCATGCCAAACGTAATATTGGGAATAAAATGACCATCCTCGATGTCGACATGCAAGTCTGAATACAGCTTTGGGTCCAGTCGATTGACTTCTTCCTCCAGACGCAGCGGATCCGCGGATGCAATGGAAGGGGAAATGATCATGTGACCTGCTCCTTTCGCCTTGGCGCCGCTTTTGATCATTTGGGCACTACGAACTTTTTGCTGAAAGCCAGCAGAGCTCCCACCAGAACAACGACTATCGCGACTCCAACCGCTTGCAGTGACATCAGCTTGCTGATGACAAACGCCACCCAGTTGCCTGCCGACAGAGCTGTGATTTGCGACGCGCCTTCCGGAAATGTGAAGCCGGTATTTTTCGCCGTATCCGTAATGATCGGAGCAAAATAGCTGGCGAACAACAGAACGATGGCCATCATGATGGTTCCACTGATCAGCGTGCGGACGAAATCACCGCGATGAATGGGTGTCGCCATCGATATAAAGAAGGCGGTCGCTGCCAAATCACCCAAGGGTAGCGTGGAATTAAGAGGAAGGATCATGGCCAATACCAGGGTGATCGGGATCAGCAAAATGCCAACCGTAATGGTAGTCGGATGTCCGAGGGTGACCGCTGAATCGAGGCCGATGTAAAATTCCGAGCCTTTAAACCGTTTTTCCATAAAAGAACGCGCAGCCTCGGAGATCGGAACCAAGCCTTCCATGATGACCTTGACCATCCGTGGCAAAAGCAGCATGAGAGAGCCCATCGCGATACCCAGCTCCAAAACCTTTTTCAGATCGTACCCGACCACGATTCCGATCAAGATCCCCAAGACCAGACCGATCATCATCGGCTCCCCCATCACGCCGAGCTTGCTTTGGATGGTTGACGTATCTGTCTTGCGGTTTTGCAGTCCCGGAATCTTGTCGTACAGCTTTTCCAGCAGCACGTAGACAGGAACCGAAGAAATGGCATAGCCTTGGGCAACGGAGATTCCCGGAATGCCGATTTCCTTTTGCACGCGCTCGGCGGACAGATCTGCCATTTTCAGTGCGACGATACAATGCGCAGCAGCTGCCAGCAAGCCGTAGACCATACTGCTTGTGACGGTCATGACGACCGCTCCGGTAAATGCAAAATGCCAGTAGTTCCAGATGTCAATGTTGACGGTGCGAGTCTGTTTACTGATCAGCATGAGGAAGTTGACGAGAAGAGTAAAAGGGATGATCACGGCTCCCACTTTGGTGGCGAAAGCGACGCCTGCCGCAGCCGCCCATCCTGCGTCGATAACCGTTAACTGCAGATGAAACTTCTCGACGAAAATAGTGGTGATGGGCCCGATGTACGTCCAAATGATACCGAGCACCAGATTCAAGCCTACGAAGCCGATCCCTACGGTGACACCCGAACGGATCGCCCGCAAAATACTGAGCCGAAAGCAGAGACCGACAATCGCAATGATGATCGGAATCATCACCATGGAGCCGAGATCGCTAAGATAGGTAAACACTTGAAGGATGGCTTCCATTCCTCTTCCCCCTATTCGTCAGCTCGGTTATGTGAGGTACGCCAAAATCTCCTGTTCCGTTTGTTCACGGCCAATCCCTGTCAAAAAGGAAATCGCGGTGACGAGCGGCTTTTCGTATTTATTCTCCAGCTTCATCGAGGTCACGATCAGATCAGCCCTTCCCGCGTGCCCAGCAATATCCGCCACTGTGCACTGAATGATCTGGGCAGCAATCCCATGATTCTCCAATAGCTGTTTCACCCTGTCGCAGATCAGCGTCGATGTAGCAATACCTGCCCCGCAGGCGACGATGATTGTTTTCATCTCCAACTCCCTCGACCTCCCCTAAAAATTTGCCGCGCATCTTCCTGCCTTCAATTACTCTCTTCGCCCTCTGCCTTCCCCCCTTTCTGGGCCGTTCCAGCTATGTGCACCTGGATGCCTTTCTCCTGCAGCACTTTGAGGACTCCCTTTTGATCAATGTTTCTGTCCGTGATGATCGCATCCAGCACGTCGAGATCGGCAATATGGGAAAAAGCCACCTGATTAAACTTGCTGCTGTCCGCAAGCAAAATCACCTCTTTGGCGATAGCGATCATCCCTTTCTTTATGTTGAGTTCATCGATGTTGGAGTTCGTAATTCCTTTTTGAATGTCGACCGCATCAGCTCCCAGGAAGACCTTATCCACATTCAGATTCTGCAGCAGCAGCTCTGTAAAAGGCCCGACAAGGCTGTATACTCCTCTTCGCCGCTGCCCTCCCAGCACGACCAGATCGATGGCTTCGTTTTCACTCAGGCACATCGCGCTCTTGATGTCATTGGTTATGACCGTGATGTTCTTTGCTTTGACCAGCTGCTTTGCCAGCATCAGCGCCGTCGAACCGCTGTCGAGCAGGATCGTCTCTCCCGGGTGGATAAACGTGAATGCCAGCTGCGCGATCATTTCCTTGTTTTCTGCCGCCTGCGCTTCCTTTTCAGAGTGACGGGGCTCGAAGTTCGTTCCTTTGTGCAGGCTGGCTGCTCCCCCATAGGTGCGAATGATCAGGTGCT
Organism: Brevibacillus choshinensis; assembly: GCF_016811915.1. Taxonomy (NCBI): domain Bacteria; kingdom Bacillati; phylum Bacillota; class Bacilli; order Caryophanales; family Paenibacillaceae; genus Brevibacillus; species Brevibacillus choshinensis. Next base: position 5,495,446 of record NZ_CP069127.1, read on the forward strand.
TTTCTTCCAGCTTCAGGAGATCCCGCAATACGGTCGGCTTGGAAACTGCCAATAGCTCGGTCAATTCGGAAATGGAAGCAAACCCTTTTTGATTCACGTACTGCGTGATTATTTCATGACGTTCCGCTTGTAGGATGGCAAACTCCTCCTCAGAAACCAGCCACGCTTGTAGGTCGATGATTTACTCTGATTCATTTTTATTAACTTTGATTCGATTTGATACGTACATGGGAATAAAAAATACCCTCTTGGGCTGTTTGCCTCGTGAGGGTCAATCAATCCGGATCAAGGGCTCAAGCTGTCCGCGCTCTCTCTCGTTCACCCTGTCGACTGAGCACGCTTGCCATACATCGCCCACGCCATCTTCATCACTGCACGGCGCTTGATTTCATAATACCTCTGCCGGGATACCCCGATTTCTTTGGCAATCTGGGTGTTTTTTTCTCCGTCCAAAAGCGCCTCCAGAATCAGCCTCTCCTGCTCATCAAGGATCGTCTCCACCGCTTCATCGATTCGTAGGATTTTATCCTGCAGGTTTTGCAGCCGCTTCCATTTTCGCTCTCGCCGAGCCGCTTCTGCATGGGTCTTGTCGCTATGCCTCCCCAGAGGCTTGAGCTGCGCAGTTTCCACGCCATACTGCCCAACCATGCCTTCGCCCATTTCCTGCAGGAACCGCTGGATGCGTATCACTTCCAGCTGCATGTAGCTGTAGTCTCGGATTTCTTCCTCTGTTCGCTGCACCAGCTCCCCGGCCGACTCCAGCTCTGCATGCACATTTGATCTCTGCTGCGCCTTCTGTTCTTGCTTCTGCCCCTCCAGAAGCTTGTCCCATTCAGGGCAGGACTCGATCTTCCCTACATGCTTGTCATGTACCTGACAATGCGCCCTTTTCCCCCATTCTGTAGCCGGGCATCCCTCGCAGACCTGTTCGCGCAGATCATCCATACTCATGCATGCTCGCGTCGCCATGGCATTTCCTCCTCACGCTTCTATGTGAATGGTATTCGCTTTATTCTTCGGACAGGAACGTATGTTCTTATTCGTTATGTACAAGTATCTCATACAAACCTAAAATGTTCAAGATTTTCCAACTGTAAAATATAAAAAAATACAATCTCTTCATAAAGACCCTCTCATCAGCTAGATATCCACTTATCCACAACTCGCCAGAAGAAACTGTGCATAAAATGTTTGTAACCTACGCACATCTGTGAATAGGCTGTGGACAATACAAGGTTTTTCAGCTCCTCACATAAAAAAAGGATTACAGCATCCTCTCGAATGAGTAATCCTTATAACCTTCTATTTCTCTTCCTTTCCGTCTTCCACCAAATCCTTCTTCAACCACTCAATCAATTCCCGCTCCCGCGCCTCGTTCATCTTCCGCGACTGCTCCGGCGACCAGTCATAAAAGCCTTTCCCGTTCTTCTGTCCGTAATTCCCTGCATCAACGAAACTTCTCATCGCTGACAAGGAGGCCTGTTGCGTCCCGAGATCCGGAAACAGATAGCTGGAGATGGCATCAAACACATCGAGCCCTCCCATATCCGCGGTCATGAATGGGCCGGTGACAGGCAAGCGCCGACCGATGCTGTAGCGAACGGCTTTGTCGATATCTTCAATCGAGGCGGCGCCTTGCTCATAGATGTACTGGGCTTCGCGGAATAGTGCGTATTGCAGTCGGTTCCCCACCGATCCGAGAATGTCCTTCTTCACGAGAATCGGCTTTTTGCCCATGGCATCCAGCAGGGCCATGGCACGATCTACGGCTGCATCTGACGTCCGTTCCCCACGAATGACCTCCACGAGCGGAATGAGATGCCCCGGGTTCCAGAAATGCGTGACCAGTGTCCGCTCGGGATGCTCGATCAAGCCGGCAATGGCGGTCGGGCTCAGTCCCGATGTGTTGCTTGCCAGAATCGTATCCACAGGGCACAATGCCTCCAGCTGCCGAAACATTTGCTGCTTCATTTCCAGCTGCTCCGGGATTCCTTCGATGATAAAGCTTGCTCCCCGGACGCACTCCTGCAAGGAAGTCGTGAACTGAATCCGTGCCTTGATCGCAGCCTGTTCGTCAGAGCGAATGACCTCGTATTCGCGCAGTACCCCAATCTTTTGGGCGACCCCGTCCTTCCCCCGCTGTATGTCCTGCAGGTTCGTTCCCCAGATGGACACCTCAAATCCTGCCATGGCGGCTGACAGAGCAATCGAGTGGCCCATGGTTCCCGCTCCGATGATCGCCAGACTCTCAGGCAATGTCCTCATATCGCGGTCCACCCTCCGTCCACCTTGATCGTTTCCCCCGTAATGAAGTTCGCCATATCGGAGGCGAGGAACAGGACAGCCCCGGTGATATCCGACACCTGCGCCAGCTTTCCGAGCGGAATGCGCCGCAGCACATCCTGATAAAACTCCTGATCCTCGAACATTTTTTTCGTGAGATCCGTCTCGACAAAGGTCGGAGCCACCGCATTGACTTTTACGCCAAACGAGGCCCACTCTACAGCCAGAGCCTTGGTCAGCTGGACTGCCCCTCCTTTGCTTGAGCAGTAGGCAGACCTTTTGATATACCCGACAAAAGCCATCTGCGACACCATATTGATGATGCGCCCTCCGCCGTTTGCCGCCATATGCTTGCCTGCCCGCTGTGCGCAAAAGAACGTCCCTTTCAGATTGGTGTCCAGTACGCGGTCCCAGTCTTCCTCGGTCACTTCAAAAGCGGGCTTGGCGATGTTGATTCCCGCATTGTTGACGAGAATATCCAGACCTCCGAGCGTGCCGAGCGTGTCGTCTACCATCCGGTAAATACTCTGAACATCCTGCATGTCCGCGGTCAAAAAGAACGTATTCGTATGGAACTGCCGCATCTCCCGCGTCGCCGCTTCCAGATCCGCCGAATTGCGACCGGTAATCATGACGTCTGCCCCAAGCCGGGCAAAAGCCAGGGCTGCGTCCTTGCCCAACCCTTTGCTGCCTCCCGTGATGAGGACCTTTTTCCCTTTCAACTCCTGAAAGTATGCCATTCCTGCCTCTCCCCTTTTGGCTAACGATACAATCTGGCGAATTCACTTACCAAGCAGAGCCCTCTTACATGCCGAGCGAGAACAAGACGACAGCGAGGATGACACCAAAAATCGGCACGATTACCGTCATGGCGCCAAATGCCGGGTACGCATCTTTGTGGGTCTCTCCGGCAATTGCGCGAATCGTCGTCACGACATATCCGCCATGCGGCAGCGAATCCAGAGAACCGGAAGAAATGGCAACCACGCGATGCAGCGCTTCCGGATCTACGCCGAGTCCTGTGTAGTGCGGCGCAAGCAATGGCAGTGCGATGGTCTGTCCGCCAGAAGCAGAACCTGTAAGACCGGCGATGATGCATACCGCAACGGCACTCCCGATCAACGGGCTGCCCGGGATGCTCGTCATGAAGTCAACCGCGCTTGCAAACGATGGTGTAGCTTTGGCGACCCCGCCGAACCCGACGACTGCTGCTGTATTCGCAATGGCAATGAGAGCTCCCATGGTACCTTCCGAAACCGCATGCCAAAAATTTTGAAAATAGCGGCGATGCAGCAGGTACGTCGCGATGACCCCGCCGAGCAAAGCGAGAATCAGCGCAGATTGCGCCAACGAATTGTGGAAGATGAACGAGATGACGAGAACGACCAAGAGCGGAATCATGCTGACGATCGGATTGGGCAAATTCTCCCGCACTTCCATGTTGTCAGTATCCCGAGAGACGAAGTGCTCCCCGTTTTGAACCGCTTTCATAATCATGCGTTTTAACCACCAATAGCCGAAAATCATCATGAATACAGCGACGATCAGGCTGACTTCCCAGCCTGCATACGGTGTGGTGTGCAAGTATTCGATGGGAATCCAGTTCTGAATTTCAGGGGAACCGGCAGATGTCATGGTAAAAGTAGTCGAACCGAAGCCAAGTGCTGCCGGAATGAAACGTCGCGGCAGGTTCGCCTCTTTAAACAAGCTGATCGCCATCGGGTAGACGGAGAAGGCTACGACGAACAGGCTCACGCCCCCGTAGGTCAGGACCGCGCAGGCAATGACGATCGCTAGCGCTGCATTTTTCATCCCGATCTTTTCCACGATCCACTTGGACACGCTGTCCGCAGCACCGCTGTCTTCCATCAGCTTTCCGAAGATGGCGCCAATCAGAAACATCAAGTACCAGGAAGTAATAAATCCCGTGAAACCGCTCATGTAGTTGGAGACGAAGTTCGCCTCGCCCTTTGCTGCCAGCTGCGGAAGGAGCGGCAGCCCGTTGAAAACGGCGACGACCAGAGCTGAAAAAGGAGCCACGATCAACAGGTTCATCCCTCTCATCGTGAGGATAATGAGAAGCGCCAAGCCCCCGATCAAACCAATCATGCTAATCATTTAAATCACTTCCCATCTGTTCTATGTCAGAAACCGATTTCATTTCGTGCCAGGAAAAGTAGGAGCCGGCCCCAAGGAGCGGGCTCCGTTTCTCTTCCATCGTCAGTTACTCTTGCTTACTTCTTTCCGTAGCGACGAACACGGAGCAGCGCTTGCTCGGCATGTCCTGCAAAATTCTCCAGCTGGCACAGGCGAGCGGCGTATTCCCCGATGTAGGCGCTCGCTTCTTCGCTCACTTTTTGATACGTAACGGTCTTCAGGAATTTGCCTACCCACAGTCCCCCGGTATAACGAGCCGCACCTTTCGTAGGCAGCGTATGGTTGGTCCCGATCACTTTATCGCCGTATGCGACGTTGGTTTCTGGGCCGAGGAAGAGGCAGCCGTAGTTGGTCATGTTGTTCAGGAAGAAATCAGGGTCTTTCGTCAAAATCTCTACGTGCTCAAATGCCAGGCGGTTGGCTTCGACCAATGCTTCCTGCTCATCCTCTACCAGAATGATCACGCCGTAGTCGCGCCAGGAAACACGCGCCACATCCGCTGTCGGCAGTACTTCCAACTGGCGTTCGATTTCTTTGATGGTTTCATGAGCCAGCTCCTCGGAGGTCGTGATCAGCGCTCCCGGAGAAGTCGGGCCGTGCTCCCCTTGACCGAGAATATCGGTTGCGATCATTTCCGCATCGGCGGTCTCATCCGCAACTACGAGAGTCTCCGTAGGTCCCGCAAACAGGTCGATGCCGACGCGTCCGTACAGCTGGCGCTTTGCCTCTGCTACAAAAGCGTTTCCTGGTCCGACGAGCATATCTACCGCCTGGATGGTTTCCGTCCCGACCGCCATGGCTGCCATCGCCTGAATGCCGCCGAGAATGTAGATTTCATCCGCACCTGCCATATGCATCGCTGCGACAGTGGCAGCGGGGATTTCTCCGTTGATCGGAGGCGTGCAAGCGATGACGCGTTTGACCCCTGCCACCTTTGCCGTCAAGACACTCATGTGCGCAGAAGCCACCATCGGATAGCGCCCCCCCGGAATGTAGCAGCCCACGCTGTCCACCGGGATGTTTTTGTGACCCAGAATCACGCCCGGCAGCGTTTCCACCTCGATGTCCAGCATGGATTTGCGCTGCTCCTCCGCAAAGCGTTTCACATTGCTCTGTGCGAACTTGATATCCTCAATGGTCTGCTCTGGCACACCGCTGATGATTTCCGCGATCTGCTCCTCCGTCAGGCGAAACTGCTCCGGGCTCCACTTATCAAACTTTGCGGACAGCTGCCGAACGGCTGCATCGCCTTCCTGCTCGATTTGTTGGATAGTTTGGCGGACCGTTTCCGCTACTTGCGCGTCATTTTGCGCGATCTCATCTTTTGCTTTTCCTTGTTTCAAGTATCTTGCCATGTTCATGACCTCCTGCTTTTGCATACGTATGCATTTTTCAGAAATTATTTTCTCACCCCCGTTGCATACGTATGCAAAAAAGAGTGAGAAAAAAATCAGACTGTTTGTAATCTATGTTCAAATAGTAATGAGTAACGCTTACATTTGTCAATCGCTTAAATTTTTTTCTTTGTGGTCCGACGCTCGATCAATTGACCGGAAACCAGCTTTGACGCGGGTTCGACGCTCCCCATTTTCATATCATTCAGCAGCGTATCGATGGTCAATTCAATCATTTCGTCTACGGGCTGTTCCCACGTCGTCAGCTCATGAGATGGCCAAGAAGTCATCTTGATATTATCAAAACCGACGATCGCGATGTCATCGGGGACCGAAAGCCCCTTCGCTTTTACCGCATCGAGCGCTCCCAACGCCGTAATATCATTCGCCCCAAAAATCGCATCCGGCCGCACCTCTCGCGCAAGCATGCGCAAAGTCGCCTCATACGCTTTTTCATACGTGAAGTCGCCCTTTTCAATGATCGGAGCCATCCCTACCCCCTGCAGAAAATCGCAAAAGCCGCGCTGCCGATCCTGACTTGTGGAGGTATTCTCCCGTCCCGTAATAAATGCCATGTTTTGATAGCCTTGCTCGTGCAAATACCGGGCAATCTGTTGGGCAGCCGCGTAGTTGTCACAGCTGACCGAATAGCAAGGGATGTCTTTGCTGTAGCGGTTGAACAGGATGACAGGGATGTTGTTTTCATGCAGCTGAGACACGACCTTTGATGACAAGTAAGCATCCGTCACGATCACGCCCTCCACGCTGTACTCCAGGAATTGGGTGATTTCCTCTTGCTGGATCTCGTCGTTTTCCGTATACACAAACAGGACATGATAGCCCCTGTCACGTAGCCCCTTCGTAAATTTCCCCAACACTTCATGGTAGAACGGATTTTCTATATCCCGCATGGCCAGACCGACGATGTTGGTCTTATTCATGATCAGTCCGCGAGCGAGTGCATTCGGACGATAGCCCAGCTCCCTGGCGACCTCCAGCACCTTTCTCTTGGTTTTTTCGGATACGTTTGACCCTGGGGTAAATACTCGCGAGACGGTAGATTGGGAGACTTTGGCCAATCTCGCAACTTCCATCGCGTTTACCGATTTTTTCTTCACAAAGCTTCCCTCCGCGTACAGCCTGTCCAAAGTAGTGTGTGAGTCTTTATTTTAGCATGATTCCTTGGCTTTTCTGCTAGAAAACTTGGCTGCGCAAAGCTTTTTCCGGGAGCCTTCGTAAAAAAACAGCACGATCTCACTGACCGTGCTGCTTGCTGGAGTCTCTGTTAAGACGGGAGCGCCGCTTTCCACTGCCCGCGCAGGGAGAGGACCGATTGCTCGTACTGCTTCACTTCTGCCAGCCATTCCTCTCGCACCGGTACATTGTGGCGAGCGCAGAACATATCCCATACGGCCCCGAACGGATATGATTTGAATTCTTCCATCAGCGCGAGTCGGGTGGTGTAGTCTCCCTCTAGCTCTACCTGGCGCAGATAGTCTGTCGGCTCCAGCATCGCCCGGAGCAGAGCCTTTTGCGTATTGCGCATGCCGATCACCCATGCCGCGATGCGATTGATGCTGCCGTCGAAAAAGTCCAGACCGATGTGGGTCATCCCTAGCAGGTCGTGACGAACCAGCTCGCGTGCGGTATCCAGCAGCTCGTCGTCCATGATGACCACGTGATCGCTGTCCCAGCGCACCGGACGGCTGACGTGCAAGAGAATGCCTTTGGAAAACAGAGCTAGAGAGGAGAGCTTGCCCGAGATGGTTTCCGTCGGATGGAAATGCCCTGCATCCAGGCAGATGATCTTTCCGTTAGCAACCCCATAGCCCATGTAAAATTCGTGGGAGCCGACGACGTAGCTCTCCGAACCGATCCCAAATACCTTGCTTTCCACCGCATCCAGATTGTGCGCCGGGTTCAGCTCTTCCCGGAATACTTCGTCGAGCGAGTCCTTCAGACGCTGGCGTGGCGCGAGTCGGTCCACCGGAGTGTCCTTGAAGCCGTCCGGAATCCAGACGTTCGTGACGCACGTCTGCCCCAGCTGCTCGCCAAAATAAGCTCCGATCTTGCGGGATGCCTTGCAGTGATCGATCCAAAACCGGCGAATGGCGGGATCCGGGTGACTGAGCGTGAAGCCGTCCTCCGATTTTTCATGAGAGAAGCAGGTCGGATTGAAGTCCAGACCCAGCCCTTGCTCCTTGGCCCAGCTGACCCACCTTTCAAAATGCTTCGGTTCCAGCCGATCGATTTCCACCTTCTCCTCGGTATCCGCATATATGGCGTGCAGATTGACTTTGTGCTTGCCAGGAATGAGCGAAAAAGCCTTCTCCAGATCCTGCCGAAGCTCATCTGGCGTGCGTGCCGCGCCCGGATAATTCCCCGTGACGGCGATCCCCCCTGTCAGCTCCTGATCGCGATTTAGGAACCCTCGGACATCATCCCCTTGCCAGCAATGCATCGACACTTTCATCTTCGCCAGCTTTTCCAGGACGGCCTCAACATCGATCCCATGCTTTGCGTACAGCTTTTTCGCCTCTTGATAGCTCGCATCTACTCCTGCATTCATCGTGGCCACTCCTTTCTTTTTGCCTGTTGTCACACGCCTGAACTCCTCGATCAATTCCGTTCGGTCCCCCAGCTCCAGCGGTTCGTAGGGAACGCTGGCAAACGTCTTCCGGATGAGAGCTCTCGCCTCGTGAATGTCGCTCACCGCACCCTTCGCGATCATTTGCACAGCCAGATTCCCCAGAGCCGTCGATTCGACGGGCCCCGCCGTAACCTTTTTCCCCGAAACGGTAGCCGTCAGCTGGCAGAGAAGCTCGTTGCTGGAGCCGCCGCCTACGATGTGAATCACCTCGATGGCACGTCCCGTGATCGCTTCCAATTCCTCGACGCACAAGGCGTACAGAATCGCCAGATTGTCGTAGATGCAGCGGGCAATTTCCCCTGGAGTCTGCGGTACGAGCTGTCCGGTTTCCCGGCAGTAGCTCTGGATTTCACGCACCATGCTCCGCGGATTCAGAAAGCGAACGTCCGTAAAATCGAGAAAGGTCGTGAAAGCAGGCTCCTCTTTGGCCAGCTCTACAAATTCTGCGTAAGTGATGGCCCCCTCGTAATGGCGATGCACCTCCTGGATGAGCCACATCCCCATGATGTTCTTCAAAAAGCGATAGGTCCCGAAAGCCCCCCACTCGTTGGTGAAATTGCGCGCTCGTGCCTCTTCATGGTAGATCGGAGCATCCAGCTCCACTCCCATCAGAGACCAGGTCCCGCTGCTCAAAAAGGCAAACGACTGATGGGGCTTGGCTGGGACTCCTAGCACAGCAGACGCGGTATCGTGAGTAGCGACGCAAATCACTTCGCAGTCGGGCAAATCATGCACCTCGCGCAATGCCTGACGAATCGGTCCGAGCGACACCCCCGGCTGGACCAGCTCCGCAAATTGGGAGCGATCCAGACCCAGCAGCTTCAGCAAATCGGTATCGTAGTCACGCGTCTGCAAATGGAGCAGCTGCGTCGTCGAGGCGTTCGTCACTTCGTTGAATCGCTTTCCCGTTAGCAGGAAGTGCAGATAATCAGGCACCAGCAGGATTTGCCCCGCTCGCTTCAGCTGCCCGGGATCATGCACGGCAAGCTGGAACAATGTGTTAAAGGGCTGAAACTGGATGCCCGTCTTTTCATAGATCTCGTCGGCGGACAGCTGTCTCGTCACTTTTTCGACCGCATGCTTCGTCCGTTCGTCGCGATAGGCATACACCTCGTGCAGTCTTTGCCCTTCTCCATCGATCAGCGCGTAATCAACTGCCCATGTATCAATGCCCAACGTGCAAGCAGTAATGCCAAGCTCCTTTGCCTTTTGCAAGCCCGCGATCACTTCTCGGAACAAGTAGTCGATGTCCCAGTAGCAGTGTCCGTCCTTTTCGCTGAAGCCATTTTTGAAACGATGGATCTCTTGCAGTTCGATGCGCCCGTCTTGGATCGTACCCCGGACCAACCGGCCGCTCGAAGCCCCAATATCTACGGCAATATGGTTTCCCACGCCATGCACCTCTTTCTCACAGCGTCTATTTCAAATAAAAGACTTCTTTCAGCTCGAGAGACACAGGACTATGATCTTCATTCGTTTCCATGACGTCCTTCATATACGCCCACCACTTCTGGCAGATTTCCGTCTCCGCCGTCTTGCTCCAGCGTTCCTCGTCCTCGATGACCAGGTAGGCAAACAGGCGATTGCTCGTCGGATCCAGAAAAATCGAGTAGTCATGCGCCCCGTACTCTTTCAGCATCTCTACCATTTCCGGCCAGATCTCGTCATGACGCCGCTGGTACTCCTCGTGGCAATCTCCGAATACATGCATGACAAACGCTTTTCGAATCATCCTCGGTCCTCCTTTGGCTTTATCTCGTAAATGCGGCTGGCACTCCGCCATCGATCGTCAGCATGCAGCCCGTCGTTTTCTCCGATTTGGAAGAAGCAAAGAAGAGAATGCCTTCCGCAATATCTCTCGGATAAATGTTGACGAGCAAGGTGGTGCGCTTGCGGTAGTAGTCTTCCAGCTGATCAGGCTCGATCCCGTACGCAGCGGCACGCTCATTGCGCCAGCTCGAATTCCAGATCGCCGACCCTTGGAGGATGGCATCGGGCAGGATGGTGTTCACGCGAATGCCGTACTCGCCCCCCTCTGCGGCGATGCAGCGCGCCAAATGGACCTCCAGCGCTTTTGCCGAGCTGTACGCCGTTACGTTTTTCCCTGCGTAGACGGAGTTTTTCGAACCGACGAATACCATGTTCCCGCCGATCCCCTGTCCTTTCATCTGCTTGAATGCCTCACGCGCGACGAGGAAGTACCCGGTGCCGAGCACCGCGATGTTCAAATTCCATTCCTTCAATGTCGTTTCGTCAAATGGGCTGGAGGTTGCGAGCCCCGCGTTGTTTACGACCGTATCCACCCCGCCGTAGGCAAGCGCAGCTTCCGCCAAGGCAGCCTGAACCTCCTCTTCGCGGGTCACATCCATTTTTACGGCGATCGCTCGTCCTTCTCCGTAACGCTCATTAATTTCCTGCGCGACTTTCTTCGCCCCTTCGAGATTCAAGTCCGCCAGCACCACATGGGCACCTTCTGCGACAAAGCGGCGGCAGGTCTCACTGCCGATTCCTCCTGCTCCACCAGTGACGAATACCACCTTGCGGGAGAACTCCGCTTCTGCAGGAGCCAAAGACAATTTGTAGAGCTCCAGCGGCCAATACTCTACGTTGTACGATTCGTTCTCGCTCAAGGAGACAAAGCGGCCAAGTGCCGTCGCACCGCGCATGACGGCGATCGCCCGATGGTAAAGAGCTCCGCTGACCTGTGCATTCGACCAGCTTTTTCCGGTGTTGACCATCCCTACACCGGGAATCAAAATGACGCGCGGTGCCGCTTCGGACATTTGGTCTCCTTCGTTTTTGTTTCGTTCAAAATAGCGCGTGTATTCTTCCTTGAAGCGAGCGATACCCGCGATCAGACCTTGCTTTAGTGCTTCCACGTCCCGAGTCGCCGGATCCCACTCCACATACAGCGGGACCATCTTCGTATGCACCAGATGATCCGGGCATGCCGCTCCGACCTGTGAAAGCTCGCGAGCGTCCCGGCTGTTTACGAACTGGAGCACTTTTTCCCCATCATCGTAGGTGAGGAGCATTCGCTTGGCGTCACTGACTGCTCCGCGAATGACAGGCATGACCTGCGCCAGAATGTGCCTGCGCACTTCCTCAGGAATGCTTTCGTAGCGCTGCCCGCCAAATACAGCCTCTTCCTGTACCTTGGACTCGATGTAGGCTTCAGCTTCCTGAATGATCGCGATCGTTTTGGCGTAGCAAGCCTCGGACGTCTCTCCCCAGGTGACCAGCCCGTGCTTTTCCATCAGCACCAGCTCTGCCTGCGGATTTTCCTGCACTCCCATGGCGATCATCTTGGACAAAGTAAAGCCAGGGCGCACATACGGCACCCAGACAAAACGGTCTCCAAAGATCTCCCGTGCTATCTCTTTGCCGTTGTCCGCGCAGCAAATGCTGATGATCGCGTCTGGATGGGTATGATCGACATGCGGAAACGGAAGAAACGCATGCAAGAGCGTCTCGATGGATGCGCGCGGATGCTTGCTGTCGATCATGCAGTGTGCCAGGTAAGCGACCATTTCCTCGTCCGACATCTCCTCGCGCTCCAGCAAAGGCAGAATATCCTCGAGCCGCAGCCCTGTAAAATTTCCTGCTTTCATTGTCGCGAGATCAGACCCGCTGCCCTTCACCCACATGACATCGATCTGTCTGCCGCGAAAATCGGTTACTTTTGTTTTCGCAGAGGTATTGCCCCCTCCCCAGTTGCACACCCGGCGATCTTCTCCGATCAGGTTCGAACGATAGACCAGCTCTTCCAGCCCGTTTTGACATTTTTCCGCATGCTCACGATTCCATAAGCTCTGTATCATCTCGTACCTCCACGTTTGTCTGATTGTTGGACTGCCCTACTTCAAAATCAGATTTTGACCCACTTACGCAAATGACTCTTGAGATTGGGGACCATGACGGCCACGATCAGCAACAGTCCGATGATGACGAGCAGCATTTGTGCCGGGACGTTTACGAGCCCCAATCCGTACCGCAAGAAACCAATCAGGAAGATGGCGAGAATCGCCCCAATCATCCTCCCTTTGCCACCTGACGTGCTGATGCCGCCGAGTACAACCATGGCAATAACGTCCAGCTCATAGCCGGTCGCAATATTCGGGCGGGTGCTGCCCATCCGCGAAGTGAGGAATAATGCCGTAATGGCAGACATGAATCCGGCCAGCGTGAAGACGAGAATCTTGATTTTATCGACCTGAATTCCGGAAAATTGACTGGCCGTCAGATTGCTTCCCATCGCATAGACGCGACGTCCAAATGTGGTTTTATGCAGCAAAAGTCCAAAAATTACAGCAAAAACCGCAAAAACAATCAGGATAAACGGAACCGTTCCCACATAACCCCACCCGAGAAACTTGAACCATTCCGGAAATTTACCTGCTGCTTGGTCTTCGAGCAGGATGTACGCGATCCCGCGATAAATGATCATCGTCGCCAAAGTCACGATGACCGCTGACAGCTCCTTGAACCGGGTAATCAAGAGCCCGTTGATGTAGCCGCATAAAGTACCCACCAGCAGGCAGATCACGACTGCGAGCTCCATCGGAACGCCCATCGTATACAGGTCAGCCATGACGACAGAGGACAGCGCTACGATCGAAGCGACAGAAATATCGATGTCGCCGAGGATGATGATGAACACCATCGGCAGGACGATAAACGCCTTGTCGAGGAAGGTCATCGTCGCGTCTCGCAGGCTGTCAGCATTCAGATAGTACGGGGACAGATTGGCGTTGATCACATTGACCAGAATGAAAATGAGGACGAGCATCCATTCCCACTGCAGAAAAAATGTTTTCCACGAAAACTCCTTGCGATAGGTGATCACTCTCTTTTCCATCGCTACATTCTCCTCCTCATCAGATTGTTGTGATCGACGCCTCGCTTTACCAACGCATTGATGACGACAGCGATGAGGATGATGGAGCCTTGGATGCCCATTTGCCAAAACGGAGAAACGTTGATCAGCGGCAGGGCGTTGTTCAAGATCCCCAGCAGGATCGACCCGAGAATAATGCCGGAGATTTTGCCGGAGCCCCCAGCAATGCTGACGCCTCCCAGCACACACGCCGCGATGACGCTGAGCTCATAGCCTGATGCCGTGTCGCCTTGCGCTGATGCGAATTTGGAGACCCACAGGACGCCGGCCAATCCAGACAGGCCGCCCATGATCGTGTAGACTAGCCAGAGGATTTTGTCGTTGTTGATCCCGCTGATTTTCGCTGACTCCGGGTTGCTGCCCACTGCGTAGATCTGCCTGCCCGTCCTGGTGTATGTAATGAAGTAGTAAAAAGCGAGGTAAATGAAGATCGCAATCGCAATCAGGGTGTTGAGTCCAAGTACGGAGCCGGTCGCGATCGCTTTAAACGAATCCGGCATCTGATGGGCACTGACCCACTTCCCGCCGCTGACCATAAATGTCATCCCGCGAAACGCGTTCATCATCCCGAGGGTAGCGATGATGGGGAGAATGCCGGCCTTGGAAATCAGCAGGCCGATGATCATCCCGCTGACGACGCCCACTGCCGTACCGAGCAGGATTGCGAGCAGCGGATGCGTGTCCGGATACGCGCTCACCGTCATTGCAGAGATCATCCCCGACAAAGCTAGAGTCGCACCGATCGAAAGGTCAATCCCCCTCGTCACGATGACCAGCATCATCCCCACCGCCAAAATGCTCAGAATGGCCGTATTCGTGACCATGTCATTGATATTTTCCAGCGTCAAAAAGCTGGGGTTGCGCAGCTGTACGCCCACGCACAGCAGCAATATGAATACGAGCAAGCCCAGCTCGCGAAACTTGGCGATGCTGGCTCCCGCAGAAGTCTTTTGCAGTGAATATTCTGGCACTTCTTTCACCACCTTTTCCTTGTCCATTACGAGCTGAGCGTCTCTGCTGCGCCGCCAAATGCCGGCGTCGCCTCCGGAATGCTGTTCACCATCGCCGCCTCCAGTATGGCCTCTTGTGTCACCGTCGCCCCATCCAGCTGGGCCGTCACCCTGCCCTCTCTCATGACAACCACCCGATCACTCATACCGATCACCTCGGGCATTTCAGACGAAATCATAATGACGCCATACCCCTGCGCGGCGAGATCGCTGATGATCTCATAGATGGCGGATTTCGCCCCGACGTCCACGCCTTTTGTAGGCTCATCCAGAATGATGACATCCAGATCGGCGGTCAAAAGCTTGGCGACGACGACCTTTTGCTGATTCCCGCCGGATAAGGAGCTGGCGAGGTCAAAGATGCTGCGTGCCTTCACTTGGACTTTTTCCGCGAGCGCCAGCGCCAGCTCGGCCTCTTTCTTCTCCTGGATCCAGCCCCTCTTGGACAGCTGGCCGAGCGCGGACAGCGTGATGTTTCGCTCGATCCCCCACTCCAGCACGAGGCCCTGCTTTTGCCTGTCTTCGGGCAGGTACCCGATCCCCAGCTCCATCGCCTGCAACGGATTTTTGACTCTGATGGGACTGCCTTTGAGGAACACCTGGCCCGAATCGTACGAGGTAATTCCGAAAATGGCTTGGCACACCTCTGTCCTTCCCGCTCCGACCAGGCCTGTCAGCCCGATAATCTCACCCCGGCGTACGGAAAAAGAAACGTCTGCAAAAAAACCTGTTTTCCCGAGACCTTCTACGCGCAGCAGCTCTTCACCGACTTTGGCTACCTTTTGCGGGAACAGCTGCGTGATTTCCCTTCCGACCATAGCTACGATCAGGTCCTCGTTTGAGATGTCGGAAATGCCCCAGGAGCCAATGTATTTGGCATCCCGGAAGACCGTCACTTTGCTGGCGAGTCGATACATGTCCTCAAAACGGTGGGAAATAAAGATGATGGATGCTCCATTGTCGCGCAGCTTTTCCGCAATCTTATACAGCTCTTCACTCTCGCGCGCCGTGAGCGCTGCCGTAGGCTCATCCATGATGATGATGCGCGCTTCCATTGAAAGCGCTTTCGCAATTTCGACGATTTGTTGCTGGGC
This sequence comes from Brevibacillus choshinensis, assembly GCF_016811915.1. Classification (NCBI taxonomy): domain Bacteria; kingdom Bacillati; phylum Bacillota; class Bacilli; order Caryophanales; family Paenibacillaceae; genus Brevibacillus; species Brevibacillus choshinensis. Next base: position 5,510,931 of record NZ_CP069127.1, read on the forward strand.
GACGCTGAGCGACCCCATCTTGGTTCTTGGATCAAAGCCTGCTCCCAGCTCCTGCAAGAGCCGCTTGGCCTCCGCATGCATGTCTCCCCACAGGATCCGCTTGGTTCGCTTCGTGATTTTCTCATGCCCCATGAAGATGTTTTCCGTGACACTTAGGTCAGGAAAGCAGGTTACATGCTGATAAATGGCTGCAATCCCCAATTTTTGAGCGTCCTTTGGATTTTTGATTTCCGTTTTCTGCCCGTTTACAAAGATTTCACCCTCGTCAGGAAGATGGACACCCGTAATGATCTTGATAAAGGTGGATTTGCCCGCACCGTTTTCTCCCATGAGGGCATGGATTTCTCCCGGGCGAAGCTGAAAGTGCACCTGATCCAACGCCTTTACGCCTGGAAACGTTTTCGTAATTCCTCTCAATTCAAGAACGTAATCTGCCATGAACGTCCTCCTATTCCAGTTGGAAACGTACCCTCGCTCTTTTTGTTTGCACCTGTTTGTTTTTATATGTTTGATTATACAGCTTTGACTTTTGTTTGCATATGATTAATTCTGTATTTTTTTATTATTCTTTGTTTTATCCGGGTTGGTAGGAGTACTTGCTTTTGATCATCCATCCCAATTGCACTGCTTCCCACAAAAACTGAAGAAAACAATCCTTCTCGCAGGCAATCACATGTATAATTTGGATGACAAACAGCATTTGAACAGCTCTACTTCGGGAGGGATTTCATGCTTCACATACGGAATATCCAAGAGCAGGATTATGCCAGCATCATTTCCGTCATCAATGATTGGTGGGGCGGGCGGCAGATGGCTGATATGCTGCCCAAGCTCTTTTTCGTTCATTTCCAGCCTACCAGCTTTATCGCCGAAGAGAATGGAGAGCGTGTCGCTTTCCTCGTAGGATTCTTGTCCCAGACGTTCCCAGGGGAAGCATACATTCACTTTGTTGGCGTGCATCCGGACAAACGAAAGGATGGAGTTGGGCGCCTGCTGTATCACCACTTCTTTGACGCAGTCAAGCAGCGAGGCTGCCATACCGTGCGCTGCATTACCTCTCCTGTCAATAAAACCTCCATCGCATTCCACACCAAGCTTGGTTTTGCCATTGAACAAGGCGATAAATTAGTCGACGGAGTCTCTGTCGCATCCAACTACGATGGAAGAGGCAACGATCGGGTTGTTTTTATGAAGGCGATTTAGGGCCTATGGCTAGAAAAAAGCCGACTCCCCCGAGTCGGCTTTTCCGCATTCCTCCATATGATGTCCAATGGATTTTTTCGAGACTACTTTTTCCTGTAGCACTCACAAGTCGTGATATGATCATTGACCATTCCAACCGCCTGCATAAAGGCGTAGCAGATGGTAGAGCCCACAAATGTGAATCCTCTCTTCTTCAGATCCTTGCTCAGCTTGTCGCTTATCTCGGTAGTAGCCGGCACTTGTGACATGGAAGTGAAGTCATTCTGAATGGGCTTGCCACCGACAAATGACCAAATATAATCACGGAATGATCCAAATTCCTCGACCACGCGAAAATAGGCTTTGGCATTGGTAACAACAGCTCTGACTTTTAATCGGTTCCGAACGATACCCTCATTGTTCAGCAGTTCCTCGATTTTGCTTTCATCGTAGTGGATGATTTTCTCAGGATCAAAGTTATCAAAGGCTTTCCGATAGTTCTCGCGCTTTTTCAGGATCGTATACCAGCTTAGTCCCGCCTGCGCGCCCTCCAGATTGAGATACTCAAACAGGAGACGGTCGTCATACACCGGCACTCCCCACTCGTGATCGTGGTAGTCGATATATAAAGGATCTTCATTCACCCAACCACATCGATTCATTGAAATCATTCCTCCTCATCAACAGCGAACGTATATTCTTATTGTTAGGATAATCAAAGTTAGCGCCTTCTGCAAGTTTTCATGAGAAAAAGAAAAGAGCCCGCCATGACCGAGTTGCTTTGTCATCACAGGCGCTTGAGTTTTGATTCATGGCTATCTTGGATGGGCCGATTTCGAAGATTCCCAATTTGGCATTCTATTTGGGCTACCGTTTCACGGGCCCAAACACGGGTGCTAATCTCGAATGGGAAAGCTGCTCGCCAAAGCCGAAGTACTCGCAAAAGCTCATCATGAGCGGCTTCCATTTTGCTGGATCGATATAATTGGGATGACCCTCCATCAGAAGATCTGACTGAATGTGCACCTTTTCGATGTGCACCTCCATCGCGACCAAAGTACTCGGCTCCTCCATTGGATGCACAGCTATCAATTTCGCTTCCAGTTGAACGGGGCATTCTTTGACTCTAGGCGCACGGACAAGCAGGGACGGCAGCTGCGTAAGCTCAGCGATACCAAATTTATCGCCCTCGTATCGATATCCCTGTGCTGCTTTCGTCTCAGGCACTGGATTCCTTCCGGTTAACAAAGTGAGTCGCTCGATCGCAGGCATCATATCCACAGATGGGAGATTGAGAACGCATTCTTTTTCCCTTACGATATTTTGAACGGTCTGTGCTCTGCTGCTCATCCCGAGCATGCATGATTGATTGAGCCACCAAGCAGAAGACATTGGTGCCAAATTTGCTGTACCGTCTTCATTCCTCGTACTGATCAACACGAGGCAGCTTCCAAAGTACATAATCTTGGGTTCAATTACCTTATGCATGATCTCCCCACATCTCCTCTGTTATCGAATGTTCCCTTACTGTATCACAGAGTTTTTAAGGGATATACGAATCTGGAATGTAACAGCAAGATCGCAAACATGAGAAGATTGGATCAACCAATCGAAAAAGGATCGAGCCACTTTATGCCCGATCCGTGATATTCTTGCGTTTACATTTGCTGCGTATAGCGAGGCTTTCGCTTCTTTTTTTTTACTCTTCCCCCAATCCGACAAAAGAAAAAGGCCAGATGATCGCCATCACCTGACCTTGCTATCTCGTGCCTTCAAAACTGGATCTGCATGTTTGCTAAGAGTGTGTGGATAAGTCCTCGACCGATTAGTATTCGTCAGCTCCACGTGTTACCACGCTTCCACACCGAACCTATCAACCTCATCGTCTATGAGGGGTCTTACCAGCTTGCGCTGTGGGAAGTCTCATCTTGGAGGGGGCTTCACGCTTAGATGCTTTCAGCGCTTATCCCGTCCGCACATAGCTACCCAGCTGTGCCACTGGCGTGACAACTGGTGCACCAGCGGTGCGTCCATCCCGGTCCTCTCGTACTAAGGACAGCTCTCCTCAAACTTCCTACGCCCGCGACAGATAGGGACCGAACTGTCTCACGACGTTCTGAACCCAGCTCGCGTACCGCTTTAATGGGCGAACAGCCCAACCCTTGGGACCTACTTCAGCCCCAGGATGCGATGAGCCGACATCGAGGTGCCAAACCTCCCCGTCGATGTGGACTCTTGGGGAGATAAGCCTGTTATCCCCAGGGTAGCTTTTATCCGTTGAGCGATGGCCCTTCCATGCGGAACCACCGGATCACTAAGCCCGACTTTCGTCCCTGCTCGACTTGTAGGTCTCGCAGTCAAGCTCCCTTCTGCCTTTACACTCTACGAATGATTTCCGACCATTCTGAGGGAACCTTTGGGCGCCTCCGTTACCTTTTGGGAGGCGACCGCCCCAGTCAAACTGCCCACCTGGCATGGTCCTCTCGCCCGATAAGGGCGACGAGTTAGAAACTCCGTACATCAAGGGTGGTATCCCACCGACAGCTCCACAGAGGCTGGCGCCCCTGCTTCTCAGCTTCCCACCTATCCTGTACATGATGCACAAAGTTCCAATACCAGGCTACAGTAAAGCTCCATGGGGTCTTTCCGTCTTGTCGCGGGTAACCTGCATCTTCACAGGTATTATGATTTCACCGGGTCTCTTGCCGAGACAGCGCCCAAGTCGTTACGCCTTTCGTGCGGGTCGGAACTTACCCGACAAGGAATTTCGCTACCTTAGGACCGTTATAGTTACGGCCGCCGTTTACTGGGGCTTCGGTTCAAAGCTTCGCTTGCGCTAACCCATCCCCTTAACCTTCCAGCACCGGGCAGGCGTCAGCCCCTATACT